>DASXWI010000080.1:0-48435 GCA_036503755.1 Saprospiraceae bacterium
GAATCAAAAGTTTTTATTTCCAACTATCTCACTAATGACAGTTCTGGTACTGGCCTCCGTCTTGAGCAATATGATGATCTGAAATTGACCTTTGTCCTTCATGCGAAGCAATTCAAATATTTGCCTGCAGATAAAAAATGGCGGCTCAATGATTATGATATCCGGAAATGGATCGATGGCAAGGAATATTATTTTTCTGGCAAAGGAATGAAGTTGGATACAGCCATTTCACTCTATCCATCTGATTTCGTGTATTACACCAACGACAAAGAAATGATGACCTCTGCCGAATTGCGTCGCTTCATAAAATACGAGGAAGAACGTGGAATTGGTTTTTCACGGATCATGAAATCAGAATATCACCGCAGGTGGGCAGAACCCTTTACTATTGTTATCCTGTCCATCATCGGTGCTTCCATTTCCTCCCGGAAAATTCGGGGAGGTATGGGTCTTAACCTGGCACTTGGTGTGTTGATCGGTGCATTATTTGTTTTTTTAAGCAAGTTTGCGCTTACCTTTTCTACCAATCTCCATATGAATCCAATGCTGGCCATGTGGCTTCCAAACCTTGTCTTTGGAAGTGTCGCCATATACCTTGTGCGCAAGGCCCAGAAATAAGCGTTCCCTCGCTTTGGTTTTCACTGGTTACTTTTACTTCCGCCTCCGGGCCTGTCGTGTATGGTAAATCAATGGGTGCTTAAGTTGTTATTATTGCCTTTAGCTATATTATATGGTATTGGTATAGCTATTCGTAACGGGCTCTATGCTGTGGGTTTGCTGCGCGGTGTTACTTTCAGTATCCCGGTGATTAGTATTGGTAACCTTACGGTTGGTGGAACAGGTAAAACACCTCATACTGAATATCTGATCCGGATGCTCCATGAATATTTACCATTGGCCGTGGTGAGCAGAGGATATAAACGTAAGACATCGGGATATCTTGAAGTTGTTCCAAACCATAATGCCACGCAGGCTGGTGACGAACCTCTTCAATACAAACGCAAATATCCACACGTGCCTGTTGCGGTTGCTGAAAGCCGCAGTTTTGCTATTCCCCAGGTCATCAGGTCGCACCCATCAACACGATTGGTTCTTTTGGATGATGGCTTTCAACACAGGGAGGTGGTACCCGGGCTTAATATTTTACTAACCGAATACAACCGGTTGTATACAAAAGATTGGTTATTGCCTATAGGCCGGCTGCGCGAGTGGAGAAGCGGGGCTAAACGTGCTGATATTATCGTGGTCACAAAATGTCCTGATCATTTGCCACCCAATGAAATGGAAGAAATACGCTCAGCTGTAACCTATGAAAAAAACCAACAGGTTTTTTTCAGCAAGTATCGATATGGCCAGCCCTATAAAATGTACGGAAATGGAGAACGTATCGCTCTTCGGCCCGAGCTTGATGTGTTGCTTGTCGTCGCTATAGCTGGCACGGAATATTTATTGGAATATGTTGATTCATTGTGTGGTGATGTACGTATGTTGGAATACAATGATCATCATCCGTTTTCCAATTTTGATGTTGGAGATATTGAACGTCATTTCAAATTGATGCCTGAAGGACGAGAACGCATCATCCTCACCACTGAAAAGGACGCTATGCGCCTGGATTTACATCGTGAATTACTTCTGGGGCTTTCCTTACCTATCTATATTCTTCCTGTCGCTGTACAATTTATTGATGCGTCGCAAGATGCTTTTGATACAGCTATTAAATCGTGGCTGCTTAACTTTAAGCTGTAATGAAAAACCATCTTTCTCATTTCGTCGGCGTGATGCTGGTGTTGATACTTGCTTTTGCTGGCCCTCTTGGTGCTCAAAATATCCTGACAGATATGGATCCGTTGGCACATCAACGCTACGATAGAATGATCATACTTTCTGGTGGTGGTGATTCTTCTTTGCACTCGGCCCTTAAACCTTATTGGCGAAATGACCTTGTCATTCTTGCAGATTCATTTTCCTATCATACTAATAGTCCTATCTCAGGATTTCAGCTTCAACGTATTTACGATCAGCAAAATGAATTTGTAAATCCTGCCGGAGATCCTTTTTTCCAAATACTTTATCCTCAGGATTCAAGCGGGTTATATCATCACACTTCAGATAGTCTCCTTCCGCGTTACAGGCAAAGTAAACATCCGCTTTGGAAAACCTTTTATAAAACACCTGCTCATTTTTACGAGGTAGATGTCAAAGATTTCTACTTGCGGGTGAATCCTATTTTACATGCTGCTGTCGGGCATGAATCAAATGAAGATGTTACCACCTTTTACAACCAGCGGGGGCTTAGCTTGCGGGGAGGCATTGGGAAAAATGTTTTTTTCCAGACCAGTTTTTATGATAGCCAGGTCCGATATCCAAATTTCATCAATCAATATACGGACGCTGTTGGCGTAGTACCCGGTGCCGCATTATATAAAGATTTCAATAGCGCCTTGTTTGATGTGTCTGAAGGGCGCGACTTTTTATTAGCCAACGCCTATGTTGGTGTAAACTTTGGAAAATATTTCGGCTTTCAACTCGGCCACAACCAGTTCTTTATTGGTGATGGCATACGATCCCTTTTCTTATCCGATTTTTCTACACCCTACTTCTCGCTCAAACTGAATACGCGTATATGGAAATTTCATTACCAGAATATTTTTGCGGAAATCTCCGCTGACAATTTTATGTCGGTTTCCGGTTTTTCTGAAGCCGTACCCAAGAAATACATGGCTGCCCACTACTTAAGTTTTAAACCTAATCGCACCATAAGTCTTGGGTTGTTTGAAACTGTCATCTTTGATCGCCCTAATGACCAGTTTGAACTTCAATATCTCAATCCCATCATTCTCTATCGCACAGTTGAAGGATGGATAGGCAGTCCTGATAATGTATTGCTCGGACTAAATGGAAGAGTAGATATTAAAAAAACCATTTCTCTGTATGGCCAAACGATCCTTGATGATATCTCAATCAGTCAAATTCTGGACGGTCATCTTGATTGGTGGGGAAATAAATTTGGTTTCCAACTTGGTACTAAATACATAGACGCTTTCGGAATAAAGTTTTTAGACGCCCAGGTGGAATGGAATCGGGTGCGTCCATACACCTACTCACATTATGATTCGCAGGCCAATTATTCCAATTACAAACAAACCCTTGCACATCCTTTGGGCGGCAATTTCAATGAATGGATTTTTTCTTTACGCTACCAGGCCACCAAGCGGTTATTCCTGCAGAGCAATATTCATCTGATATATACGGGTGAGGATCGGGATAGTATTTCATATGGAGCCAATGTTATTAAACCAAACACCCAACGTGCGGATGATTATGGCCATTACATTGGACAAGGGGTTCATACCAATATTTTTTACTGGAGTACATTGATCCAATATGAAATTTCTTCTGGCTTATTCCTTGAAGGTCGGTATATCTATAGGGATAAACAAAGTGAGATTCCTTCTTTAAGCCTCAAAACATCCCAATTTCAGTTAGGTATACGCTATAACCTTCCTTTTAGAGAAGATGTATTCTAATGTTCGAGTATTTTGGCGACATGAAAGAACGGTGGATTCTTATTGTTGGTATTCTACTATTCACGCTGCTGGTCGCTTACCGCGCAGCTGTACTTCCGATCACGCATGATGAGGCAAGTACCTGGTTGAATTTCAGACATCACAATATCTGGGGTTGTATTTCTGATTACTATTGCTGGCAGACGGCCAATAATCATTGGCTTAATACTTTATTATTACAATGGACAGCCGGATTGTTTGGGGAAGGAGCATTCGCTATCCGTCTTCCTAACGTTCTTGCCGGTGGACTCTATTTTTTAGCCGCTTCTTTGTTTTCATGGCGATATATTAAAACCCCCATGTTGCAGCTTGCCGGTTTCCTCCTTTTGTGCGGAAATGTATATCTCCTTGACTTCTTTTCATTAGCCCGTGGATATGGGCTTATGGTTAGTGGTGTTATTTGGAGCATCTATTGTTTATTGAGGTACATTGAGCGTTTTGAATTTCGTTGGCTGCTTTTTTCTGTGGTGGCGATGGTGCTTGCGGTCTTCAGTAATTTTACAGCCCTTTTGGCATTATTATCTATAGGACTGGCCTGGCTTGGATGGATGATTGGTCATAAAAAATTCTCCTTGATCGGCCGTCATGGTCTTCTTTGGTTAACTACGGGTATAGTGCTTTTGGGTTTGCTTTATTACCCCATTCGTACACTTAGCGGTTCTGGTGAATTTGAATGGGGCGCGGCAAGTATTACTGAGACCATCAATGATTTATTGCGAAATCTGTTATATGGTGCACAGTATTTTGGTGAAGGGTCACGCGCTATTCTGTTTTGGATCGTTATCGGTGCGTTGGTTTTAGTTTTGCTGGCAACCTTATTATCAAAGCAATTCAATGCACGTGCACAATTAATTTGTTTGTTTTCACTTCTGGTATTTAACCTGGTGGGTATTGTTGTACTTGAATATGCAACGGGTTCGCAAGCTCCGATTGGGAGAAAATCCATTTATCTTATTCCTTTCATCTTCGCACCCTTGGCACTGGGGTTGAATCTCATTAAGTGGGGAAATTTGACGTTTGTCTTTGGGGTTGTGTTTTGTGGAAGTATGTTCTATCACACCCTACATACGCTTGATTTAACAAAATGCAGAGAATGGTATTATGATGCGTACTATCCTGAACTCTTTTCAACAATCTTTCCGAATGCATCCAATCCTGATAGTGTGCAACTGGGTTCTTCGTGGATTTTCAATCCAGCGCTTACTTACTATCAAAAAACAAAACCGCTTCCCCTTTCCGGGTTGGTGTATCAGAAAACACTTGTGATCGATACCACTATGCAATATTATTTTGTGGAACAAACCGATACAGTGGGTATGTATCAAGCAGGTTTTGTTGCCAACAAAAAAATTGGACCCTATGCTTTGTTTAAAAACGAAGCCATATCTACCGCTTCCGTACGGTAAACTGAATATCAGATATACTATTGATCAAGACTTCATCGTGTTGGGTTGGGTTTGATCATCCTGCGGCAATATCATTTATATATCTTCACACTTCATGAAAGCCAAAAAATCTTTTGGTCAGCACTTTCTTACCCAGGAGCCCATCGCGGAGCGACTTGCTTCGTCACTTATACTTGATGGCTGTGGGGCAATTGTTGAAGTGGGTCCTGGAAAAGGCATATTGACAAAATGCCTGCTTACAAAGGGGCTTCCTGTTATCGCCGTGGAACTTGATCGCGACATGATTCCTATTCTCGAAAAGGAATTTAAAGACACTCCCCTGCAGATAATACAGGCAGACATCCTTCGTGTGCGGTTTGATGAAATTATTCCAGAAAATGTTGATTTTGTTTTGACCGGCAACTTCCCTTATAATATCTCCAGCCAGATTGTTTTCCTTGGAATTCAACACCGGATGCGTGTACCACATATGGCGGGTATGTTTCAAAAAGAAATGGCAGAGCGCATTTGTGCTCCACCTGGTAGCAAAGCATTTGGGGTTATCTCAGTCTTAACACAGGCATACTATACTGCCACATTGTTATTCACCGTTAAACCCGGTTCGTTTTCACCTCCACCAAAAGTGCAGAGTGCTGTCATCTCTCTTACACGTTATCGCACAGAGATTGATGGTGTTCCATTCCAGACATTAAGACGGGTTGTTAAAATGGCTTTTAGTCAGCGAAGAAAAAAACTGCGCAATACATTGATGCCCTTGATTCATGAAGATGTGTTGAGAGCCGAAGGTGTTGTAGATCTTCGACCAGAACAGATTAGTGTGGAACAATTTATTAGCCTGGCTAAGTTGGTTGATGTCTCTTCAACTTAAGCGGGGTGATGAGTTGCTTATGTGCTTTTGAGCCTTCCTTTCCTTTCGATATAATTAAAATATTTCCTCTTTCTAGATCGCAATAGCCTTGGTCATAACAGAAATAACATGTTTTCCCTAAAGGTGTGTGACTCGTGCTGGTATGAAATTCAAATTCAAACCCGGCTTCTATAAGTTGCAACTTGGAGATGGTTGTTGTTCCCTGGACATTCAGGTTGAATAAAATCTTACGATTACGCCGTATAATTTTATTGATCCTGCGGATGAATGTGTATTGATCCTCATATCGATTATTGTGGTTTGTTGCGCGACAATAATCGGAACAAAATTGTTTGTCTTTCCTGCCATGAATTTCTTCGGCACACTCTTTACAATATTTCTTTTTCATTCCCATCGACCTATAGTTTGCTTTATCTATAGTGTCTTAAGGGAGCTGAAATATTACCAGATTTTTATTCTTTCTTTTTCTTCCCTGTACCATCTACTGCCTGGGGTGATTCCGAAAGCATTATAAAACTGCTGCAAATTGGAGGGTGCCGCAACAGCCCTGTATTGTCCAGGGGGATGTGGGTCTGTTTTAACCTGGTTGCGTAGTGCCTCTGGACGAATTTTAGTTCTCCATATTGTCGCCCAGGACATGAAGTATCGTTGATCGGATGTAAAACCGTCAATGGGTTCTGGTTTTCCGTGGCGTTTGTAATACAGCTGAAGCGCATCGTAAGCAACACTTAATCCGCCCAGGTCAGCAATATTCTCTCCTAGTGTAAATGTTCCATTCAGAGCAAGATCATCAAATGGGCGATAAGCATCAAACTGGTTAACTAGTTTGTTGGTAAGCATGGAGAACCGGGTTTTGTCCTCTGGGGCCCACCACTCATTTAGGTTTCCTTCTTTGTCAAATTTGCTTCCCTGGTCGTCAAAACCATGGGTAATTTCATGCCCGATGACGGCTCCCATGCCTCCATAATTTACAGCAGCATCAACCTGCCAATCGAAAAAGGGTGGTTGCAGAATGGCTGCCGGAAAAACGATTTCGTTAAACATTGGATTGTAGTATGCATTGACTACTTGTGGAGCCATAAACCATTCTTCGGGGTCAACTTCTTTTCCAATGCGTTGATAATCAATGTGTTGTTTCCATTTTGCAACTGAAATTATGTTTTGGAGATAATTTCCACCTTCTTCCTGGCTAACAATTTCAAGTGCAGAAAAATCTTTCCATTGGTCTGGATAGCCAATTTTTACTTTGAAGGTTTCTAGTTTTTCGAGCGCATATTCACGCGTCTTTTCACTCATCCATGGTAATGAACTAATTCGGGTTCGGAATGCAGAAATGATGTCTCCCGTCATTTCTAAGGCTATTGCTTTTGCCTCAGGAGGAAAATGCCTTGCTACAAACATTTGACCTAATAATTCTCCAAGGGATTGGTTGACCACTTTTACTAGCCGCTCGTTTCGTGGTTGCATGACTTCTACCCCATCAAGCGTTTTGCTATACATTTCAAAATGCGCACTCTCTAAAGTATGGTGAGCGTATGGGGCTGATTGATGAATAATATGAAAGGTCAAATAGTCTTTCAGTAAATCTAATGGAGTGGCTTTTATGTGTTCTGTTATAAATGAAATGAAATCGGGCTCTGTAACGATGATTTGCGCAGGGATCGCAATTTTGAGTTCTTTAAAAAAAACTTCCCAGTCCCAACCAGAAGATTTTAGATTCAAATCGTGGTAACTGTGGGGGTTGTAGAGCTTTTCAATCTGCCTTCTTTCTTCCTTTGGCAGCATCCTGGATGCCATTCCGGTTTCAAAGAGAAGAATAGAATGAGAGACGGAGAGTGCTCTTTCGGCAGGAAAATCAGCTTCGTTTTGCAATATAGTCCTGATATAGGCTACGTATTTGTCCCTGATTTCGATGGACCGATCATCTTGATCAAGGTAATAATCTCTTTCAGGCAGTCCCAGATTGCCGGGTTCCAGGTATGCAGCATATTTTTTGCTGTCTGCAAGATCTGGATGAACGCTAAAATGGATAATTGAATGAAGTCCGTTTAAGGCTGTTTTTCCAAGAAAGCCAGGTATAGAATCAACGTGGTCTATTGTCTTTAGGGCTTGAATGAAAGGGTCAATAGCTGATAGTTTTTCCCTTTCAATGGATAAGGAATCCATCCCTGTTTCAAAAAGCCTGGCCGCTTTATTGGTTGATGCCCCTGGTGTGGTTAATTCATCATCAAGGATATCGAGAACCATACGGTCGGTCTCCTTTGATAATTCATGGAAACTTCCCCATGAACTTCGATCAGAAGGTATTTCTGTTCGATTGAGCCAACCACCATTCACGAATTGATAAAAATCTTCTGATGGATTTGTTGTCCTGTCAAGAAAATCAAGATTTATGCCTTTGTTCATAGATTATAAGCAGTTGTAACCCCTATTGGGCTTGTTTGTATGAAATACCCGTTCCGATTAAAGGTTCTTGGTTTTTTGCTTTGTTCCACGTAGAACAATCAACACTTGGTTTGATCGTGGAGTTACCTTTCTTGGCTAAGGATGGTTCCACGTGGAACAACGCATCCTGGCTGTTTTTATGAAACCTCCCCTGTTTCCTTTAGGAATTCAAATAATAACCTATTAAATTCTTCTGGATGCTCCATCATAGGTGCGTGGCCACATTTGTCCAGAATAAATAGCTTAGAGTCCGGCAATAGTTCGTGAAACTTCTCACCTACAAAAGCGGGGGTAATGGTATCATCCTTTCCCCAAACCAGTAAGACGGGTCTTTTGATCTGAATCAGACGATCACTGATGTTATGTCTTAAAGCAGATTTTGCAATCGCAATGACTCTGATCGCTTTATTCCGGTCGTTGACTATATCATACACCTCATCCACCAGCTCTTTGGTAGCCACAGCTGGATCATAAAAAGTTGCTTCTGTTTTCTTTTGAACGAACTCATAATTCCCTCTCTTTGGAAAAGTACTTCCAAGTGGAGCTTCAAAAAGCCCAGAACTGCCAGTAAGTGTTATGGATCGTAAAATACCAGGCTGGGCTAAGGCAAATAGAATGGCGACATGACCTCCAAGGCTATTTCCGACCAGGTTAAGTTCTTTTAAGCCTTTAAATTTGACAAACTCATCCACATGGTTAACTAAACCCATTACAGATAGTTTGCGTAGAGGCATATCAAAGATGGGAAGCATTGGGACAACAACATTCATTCTCCCGGCAAAATGATCAATGATGGTAGCGAAATTGCTTAAGGCTCCAAATAACCCATGCAATAGCAGAAGGGTCTTCTCCTGTCCAGGATCAGATTCAATATATTTAAATCCATTTTCTTCCAGGATCTTATATTTCATAAACCGGGGTGTAAAAACCTTTTGTTGTGTAATTTATATATTATCAAAAAATAAAATTTATTTGCTGCTGGTTTTGAGATTTATATACATGATATAGGTTAAAAACAAAATACCCACACCTTGATGAGCAGCACCAAAAAACAATGGAATAGCACCTTTACTTCCTATTAAAGTCAAAATACCCAACAAAACCTGAACAACAATAATGCCAAGCAAACAGTAGGCAACCCAGGTGTGTTTTCTTTCATTCTGATTAATCCATTTAATACTAAATACAATACCTATCAAGGTAATAAGATATGCAAGGTTGCGGTGAATAAACTGCACCAGCGCAGGCATAAATCCGGATTGATCATACAACAAGACAGAATCCATATTCCAATGACTGGAATCAAAAAGAATAGAAGGAATCCATTCCCCATTCATCTTTGGCCAATTTGGATAATTCAGTGCAGATTTCATGCCTGAAACAAATCCACCAAAAAAAACCTGAATGATCACCAAACCAATAAACCAATTCAAACTAATCTTCCATTTTTTGGAAACAGGTATAATGCTAAACCCTTTTTCTTTAATCCAGGTATAGGCAAGAAAGATAAACAATGTTATCCCTAAACTTAAATGTATGGTTAATTTATAAGCACTTACCCAAGGTCTGTTAATCAATCCCGAGGCCACCATGATCCATCCAAACAAAGCTGCCAGACTTGCAAGTAAAATGACAACAACTAATCGCCTGATGGTTTCTTTTTTCAACCATCCCCTATACAGGAAATAGATAAACGGAAAAAGAAAAACAAATCCCATTGATCTTGCCCATAACCGATGAATGTATTCCCAGAAAAAGATGAACTTAAACCTGGATAGTTCCATCCCTTCATTGATCTTTTGATACTGAGGAGTGGCTTTATACAGCGTAAAAGCTTCTTCCCATTGAACCTCATTGAGTGGTGGTAATGTGCCAGTCACAATATCCCACCTGGTGATGCTCAATCCGGATCCGGTCAGACGGGTAATGCCACCAAGTAAAATCTGAACAAACACCATGATCACCCCAATCAGGAGCCACCATTTCACCCAGGAGTTTGTGTCAGTCGGCTTTGAATTCATCGGGGCCAAAGATACTTGAGAAAGCCATCTCGAATTTCTGCTATGATATTGATGAATTTTAATTTTAATACTTAATTATACCATCATCATTAGGGGTGTGGATTCGTGGATATTTATCTGTTCAAACATTTCCATATCCAAAACACCCTTTTTATGAACGTCAATTCACAGTATTATTAACATGTTAATTTATTGAAAATCAATAATATATAATGGTTATCACCATTTCATCCCAAAATGTATATAATGCAATATGTTTAATAATAATTTTTTAAATATGTGTATAAAGCACCCTCTAACTCTACAGTTGTTAAACAACGCATCCATTTTTAATGCGGAATTCAATCATTACGATCTTTCCAAACAAGTTACCTACACATCTCTTTGATGAAGTGTTGATAAAATAAAAATAAACAGGGTTGAATGGATAGCCTTTACGTGTTATAATTAGCTTTAATGTTTATAAATATCCTTCAGAAAACGCCCAAAAGGTCCTCATGAGAGCAGTTATACAAAGAGTAAGCTCAGCAAGTGTAATAAGCAATGGAACACTTACTGGTCAGATCGGAAACGGACTTCTTATCCTGGTTGGTATTGAAACTCAGGATAACCAACAAGATGCAGAATGGCTTGCTGATAAAATATGGCAATTGAGAATATTCCAGGACCAGGATGATAAAATGAATCTTGCTTTAAATGAGGCAAATGGAGGATTATTGGTCATCAGCCAGTTTACCTTACATGCCAGTACCAAAAAGGGGAACAGACCTTCTTTTATTAGTGCCGCCAGACCCGAACAAGCCATTCCGCTGTATGAGTATTTCAAAAAATATCTTTCCACCCAATCCGGCAGGGATGTCCAATCCGGCATTTTTGGAGCAGACATGAAAGTAAACCTGGTCAATGACGGACCGGTAACTATAATTATTGACAGCAAAAACAAAGAATAATGACCATCCAGGAAGCACAACAAAAAGTAGACGATTGGATCCGGCAATATGGTGGTGGATACTTCAGCGAACTAACAAACCTTGGCATCCTTACGGAAGAAGTGGGCGAGATGGCCAGGTGGATGGTCCGTAAATATGGCGATCAAACCCTCAAGCCTTCTGAGCAAAGCACAGATATAAAAGCCGCAATTGAAGATGAGATGACAGATATTCTCTGGGTGTTAATGTGTCTTGCCAATCAAATGCAGATTGATCTTACTTCTTCCCTGGAAAGAAATATCGATAAAAAGACAAACCGTGACCACTCACGACACAGGCCAAACAAGTAAAGATTACTACCTATTTGTCTGCGTCGGCACTTTTATAAAATGTAATAAGGTCACAAATCATTTGCGCTGTCTTTTCGTACATACCCATGTGACCTACGTCCTCATAAAGGAGAAGTGTATTGTTTGAAGGAAGGGATGCCTGGCGATAAATCAATTCGACCGGAACCGCAACGTCTTTCATGCCTGATATCATCAACACAGGAACCTGCAGGTTGGTGAGTGTTTCTCCATGATCTGCCCGGTCTCTCATTGCTTGCGCACCATAATACCAGGCAGGACCTTCATAGGACATTCCACGTGCTACCAGGGCATCAACTAATGGTGTGGATCCTGATGCATCTGCAAAGAAAGACGGAATCATCTTGTGTGCTATTCCAGAATGGCCATTAGCTTTAATGTCTGCAACGGTTGCTGTCCGCTGTGCTTTCTTTTCAGCACTGTCTTCAAAAACATGACTGTGTAATAGCGAGAGGCTGGCTACTCTGGAAGGCTGTTGAGCAGCCATTTCAATACACACATATCCACCCATACTATGTCCTGTGAGATGAACCTTGGGATGTAGCGCTTGGTCGATTTGTTCCCAATATTGTTTTGCCAACGAAGCAATAGTATAAGATTCCGATGGTGTTTTTGATCCAAAACCTGGAAGCGAAAACCGAATGGTTTGAAATCCATCAAATGCAATTTCAACAGGATCCCATGTGCGTTGATCGAAACCATATCCGTGCACAAGAATGATTGTTTTACTCATAGTAAAGTGGCTAAAGTATGTGCTCCTAAGATAGTTGATTTGTCTAGGATTCCGTTATGGTGGGTGACCAGGGATACATATTTCACCAGACCCCAAACGACCGTTTTTAGGAAAGTAAATATTCATGTTATCTTTCGGGGCTCTAACAAAATATAAAGGCATGTCATTGACCATTGGTGTCCTGAAAGAAAGTAAAGACAAACGGGTTGCTATAACTCCGGAGAATATTAAGCGTTCCAAGGTTAAGGATGCAACCTGGTGGATTGAAGGTGGAGCAGGGACCGAAGCAGGATTTAGTGATTCTACCTATTCCGGGTTGGCCATTGTCAAGGACAGGGCGTCCATACTAAAAGGAGCAGATATTATTGTGACCATCTTTCCTCCTTCAGATAATGATTGTACACAAATTCATTCTGGTGCACTACTTATATCACAATTCAGGCCGTACCAGGATGAAACGGTAAACACAAAGCTTTCGCAATATCCATTTCGTTCTCTGAGTATGGATATGATTCCAAGGACCACCTTAGCCCAGGCTATGGATGTTCTTTCCTCAATGGCATCCATTGCGGGGTATAAAGCAGTATTACTTGCCGCACAAAATTTGCCCCGTTATTTTCCAATGATGATTACGTCTGCAGGGAGCATAAAACCATCAAAAGTATTAGTCATTGGTGCCGGAGTGGCTGGTCTTCAGGCTATCGCTACCTCCAGAAAATTAGGAGCCGTTGTAGAAGCTTTTGATGTGAGATCAGCAGCAAAGGAAGAGGTCCAAAGTCTTGGGGCCAAATTTGTTGAAGTTGAAGGAGCAAAGGACGATAAAGGAGCCGGCGGTTATGCGGTGCAACAATCCGAAGAGTATCTGGCTCGTCAACGTGCAGAAGTACAAGCCAGGGCCTCAAAGGCGGACGTCATCATTTGCACCGCCCAGGTTCGTGGACGTAAAGCGCCAGTATTAATTGAAGCTGATACCGTCAACAACATGCGTCACGGCTCAGTGATTGTTGATCTTGCGGCGTCTACAGGGGGTAATTGCGCATTAACCCAAAATGATAAGACCATCCAGGTAAATGGAGTAACCATTATTGGAAACTCTTCTTTAGAATGTGAAATGCCGGAAGATGCCAGCCAGATGTATGGAAATAATATTCTGAATCTACTTGCCCACATCACCAAGGATGGGGCACTCAATCTGAATATGGAAGACGAGATTGTGAAAGGATCATTGATAAAACCATAATAACAGAGAGCTAAAATTTTAATAATTTTCAATCGTTCAAAAGGAAGCTAAAGGGAAGACGATAGCTCCCGTTGTGCCACACCACCAATTTACAGCGCTGATTTTCTGATTTGTCAGCGGACAAGTACGATTAACCTATTTGTAAACCAGTGGCATGACTAGTTTAACACATCGCATTTATATAAGTGTCCTTATTGCAATAGGGGTCATCACATTTATCCTACTGGTCTATTGGGGTTACTCCTACTATAATACAGGTATCGAAGAACGACCTTTTCATGAAGATCATACTGCATTAAAACCCAGCGGTCCGATAGGTCACGGACTTGGCATCCTGGGCACCTTACTCATCCTCATAGGGGTATTTTCTTATATCGGAAGAAAGAAGAAAAAATTTCTTCCAAATTTTGGTGCCCTGAAATATTGGCTCGAATTCCACATATTCCTGTGTTCGGTTGGTCCCTTGTTAATACTGTTTCATACAGCTTTTAAGTTCGGTGGTATAGTTTCTATAAGTTTCTGGAGCATGGTGGCGGTAGTTTTAAGTGGAATTATTGGCCGTTTCATCTATATACAAATTCCGAGGACAATCCAGGGACGGGAATTAAGCCTGGCAGAGATCAAGGAGATGAAAGATGTCATGAACCGGGAATTGACCGAGAAGTATGGTTTGGATGAATCCATCTATTTCAGGTTGATCCATTCCACACAACTTGAATTTGAATATGCAGACAAAGACTTCTTGACAAGATCGATCAAAAGAATCGCACATCATCGACAGGTAAAACAGGAGGTGAATAAAATTCTGCAGCAAACCAAGTTAGCCCATCGGGAAAAACGGGGAGTAATGAAATTAGTAAATAACGAAATGACGATCAACAACAAGATCAGGCGATTACATACAATGCAAATGCTTTTTAAATACTGGCATGTAGCCCATCTTCCGTTTGCGTTGATCATGCTTATCATCATGGTGATTCATGTAGCGATTACGATTGCCTTTGGGTATAAATGGATTTTTTAAAATGGAAGTGTTCCTCGAGAAGACAATTATTTATTCCATTGTAGCAGGGCTCATTATGCTGACCCTGTATATTTATGTAAGAAAACTTCAAAGTACAACCAGAAAAACAGAAGCCAAGATCCATAAAGCGAAAGAGGAGGGATTACATGAGCCCGTCTCGCTTCATCCGGAAATAGATGTGAATACCTGCATTCAAAGCGGAGCTTGTATAGAGGCTTGTCCGGAAAAAGAAATCATTGGCATCCGGAATGGGAAAGCAACACTGATCAATGCATCACGATGTGTGGGGCATGGGGCTTGTTTCCATGCATGTCCGGTTGAAGCTATTTCCCTTGTCATTGGAACAGAAAAAAGAGGAGTAGATCTCCCGCATATTAAGCAAGATTTTGAAACCAACGTTAAAGGCATTTATATAGCCGGCGAACTTGGCGGGATGGGGTTGATTAAGAATAGTGTTGAACAAGGCAAGCAAGCCGTGAACAATATCGCCCGTGCGGTTTCGAAAGCAAAAGAAACAGAATATGACCTGGTGATTGTTGGTGCAGGACCCGCAGGAATTTCTGCCTCCCTCGAAGCTAAAAAGCAAGGATTAAAATGTATTACACTTGAGCAGGATACACTTGGAGGTACGGTCTTTTCTTTTCCAAGATCCAAGATTGTGATGACCTCCCCGATGGATCTCCCTTTGTTCGGAAAAGTAAAACTGACAGAAACTAAAAAATCTGAACTACTTGATCTGTGGAACAAAGTATTAGGGAACAATCAAATAGTGATAAAGGAAAACACCAAGGTTGAATCCATTTCAAAAGCCGGCGAACATTTTAGAATAGTGGTAAATGAGGGAGAAGAATATATCACCAAATCGGTTCTGCTAGCCATTGGAAGAAGAGGTTCACCCAGAAAACTAAATGTGGCAGGGGAACATCTGGAAAAGGTAGCCTATCGTCTGTTAGAACCGGAATTGATTGAAGGGAAAAATATCGTCGTTGCCGGAGGCGGTGATTCAGCAATTGAGGCGGCACTCTCCTTGGCGGATCATAACAAAGTAGTACTTACCTACCGGGGGGAAGCGTTTCAACGAATTAAACCAAAGAACAGTGAGAAAATAAACCAGGCGATCGCAGATCAGAAAATAGACGTCATCTTCAATTCAACTATAGCCTTAATAGAGAAAGAGAATGTAACCCTGACACTTCCAAATAACGATAAGGTTAAGATACCTAATGACCTGGTTTATATTTTTGCAGGAGGAGAATTGCCAACACAGTTTTTACAAAAAGCAGGAATTGAAATTACGACCCGATTTGGACATGCGCTGTTGAAACATGGGAAAAACAGGTAATATGCTCAGAACGAAAACATATTTCTTTTTTTGGTGCTTCCTTCTTTCAGGGCTAATCGTCGTTTTATATAGTGGAAATGCATGTGGTCAGATATCACCGGGAGATCTTTCCAATCCTCATGCCCATCTTGAGGGAATACTCAACTGCACCAAGTGCCATGTATTGGGTGAAAAAGTAACCAACGAAAAATGTCTTGATTGCCACAAAGAAATCAAATCGCGTGTTGATCAGAAAAAGGGATACCATGCTTCGGCAGAGGTAACCGGAAAGGATTGTTTTTCCTGTCATAGCGATCATCATGGAAGGCAGTTTGAAATCATACGTTTTGACACAGAAAAATTCAATCACCAGCTTACAGGATATAAACTAACCGGTGCCCATGCTAAGGTAGATTGTAAAGCTTGTCACAAGGATGAAAGAATAGAATCTGCTGAGCTTCGAAAGAAAGAGGAGACCTATCTTGGTTTAAAAAACGAATGTGTAGCCTGTCATAAAGATGTCCACAGAAACACACTTTCTACGGATTGCAAATCTTGTCACAACACAGATGCTTTCGCGCCTGCTACGCTGTTTGACCATGCTAAAACAGACTTTCCGCTCAAAGGCAAACACAAAGAAGCGGATTGTAACCGTTGCCATGAAGTAACCTTCGAAAACAGTGCACTCTATCAGCGGTTTTCAGGTGTCCCGTTTAATAGTTGTGTAGTCTGCCATGATGATGTACATCATGGCCGCCTTGGAACAGATTGTAAAGAATGTCATACCGAAACATCCTTTACTGTCTTTGCGGGCAAGAGTACTTTCAACCATAGCGAAACCGATTTTCCATTACTAGGCAAACATAGAATACTCGATTGCGCAGCATGTCATAAAACAGGAGCGGAGACCACTGCAGATAGGGTTTTCAAGGATTATTCAGCAAAGGATTTCAACGCCTGTATAACATGCCATGATGATGTTCATGAATCAAGACTTGGTACAGATTGCAGGAGGTGTCATACCGAAGAGTCCTTTCAAAAACAAAGGAATGCCGAAAACTTTGATCACACCCTGACAGGATATGTGCTTGAAGGGAAACACAAGAAGGTGGATTGTAAATCCTGCCATACATCCAAAATGACAGATCCGCTTCTTCACAATCGTTGTGCAGACTGTCATGAGGATTTTCATAAAGGTCAGTTCATCAACGAAACCAAAAATCCAGACTGCAGGATTTGTCACAATACAGAAGGATTTTCAGGTTCTGTGTATACCATTGAAATGCACAATGAAGGTTCTTTTCCTTTAACGGGTGCACACCTGGCGACACCATGCAATGCGTGTCACCAAAAAAATGATGAATGGACATTTAGAAATATAGGTACTCAATGTGTCGATTGTCACACGGATTTACACGAAGGTTTTCTGTCGGAGAAATACTATCCCAAGAAATCATGTAACCAATGTCATATACCTGATGCCTGGACAGAAGTAGATTTTGAACACCAACAAACCGGATTCAAACTTGAAGGAAAGCATTTGCAAACCTCCTGCACAACGTGCCACAAGTCAGATCCTGTTGAAAAAAGTAAAATTCCTTTTACAGGCCTCAATACTGAATGTACAAGCTGTCATGATAACGCCCATGATCGCCAATTTGAGATTGACGGCGTTACAGATTGTAGACGTTGCCATTTATTTGAAACATGGAAGCCAAGCCAGTTTGATCATAACACCGCAAGGTTTGTATTGGATGGAAAACACAAACAGGTTGATTGCCGTGAATGCCATCGATCTGAAACAATTGATGGAAGGGAAATCATCCAATACAAACTTGATGATTTCACTTGCGCGGCGTGTCACCTTTAACTGAATAATTCGTAGTAAACCAGGCTCATACATATAGTACCCCCTTCTTTGAGCGGCAAGATGGGTAAACCAATCAAAGATTTATTGAAAAATACAGACTGAATATTTACATTTGTAATCCACACCACAGGAAGTATTCAAAAAATACGTCCAAAAGCCTTACCCATATTCAATTTCTATCCTCGTCGGAGTTCCGGCAGGGCAGGATTTGTTTATGGGTTATATCTAAATGGGATGAACCGGATAAAAGGTGTTGTGAGTGGAATCTTGATGTTGTGCGCCTATACGTACATAGGCGGGCAATCTCCGCATGGTCAGGAACTCCGGATCAGTTGTGATGCCTGCCATACTTCTGAAGGTTGGAATATTAACAAAGACTCCATAGCGTTCCTCCACAACACAACTACATTTCCACTAGAAGGCCAACACGAAGTAATTGACTGTAGACAATGTCATACCTCACTTGAATTTAAAAAAGCTGAATCCAATTGTGCGTCATGCCACCTTGATATTCATCAGAATACTGTAGGAGATGAATGCGCCAGGTGCCATGATTCCAACACCTGGCTTGTTAACAATATAGCGGAGATCCATCGGCAGATTTCTTTCCCACTTCAAGGTGCGCATGCTGTTGCCAACTGTGTAGAGTGTCATACTTCAGATTCAGAATTAAGATTTGACCCGATCGCGTCAGATTGCTATAGTTGTCACCAGGATGATTATGGAGCTACCACAAACCCCGAACATCAGAAAGCTGGATTTTCAACGGACTGCATTACCTGCCACCAGGTAGATGCTTTTGCCTGGGATGCTGAAGGGATTAACCACGATTTCTTTCCGCTAACTGCGGGTCACCAAATTGATGAATGTGCGAAGTGTCACACCGGAGCGGATTACACTAAAATTTCACCCGAGTGCATTACTTGTCATGAACAGGATTATCTGGCAACTACCAATCCAAATCATCAGGTTGCAGGGATAAGCACTAATTGTGTGGAATGCCATACAACACAACCGGATTGGAAACCAGCCGACTTCCGGGAACACGACAATCTTTATTTTCCAATATATAGTGGAGCACACAAAGGAACCTGGGACCAATGTTTAGCGTGCCATACGGATCCAAATAATTATACCAGTTTTACCTGTATATCCTGTCATGCTAATCCGGATACTGATAACGAACATAGCGGAGTGTTTGGATATTCATACAACAGCACAGCATGCCTGGCATGTCACCCAAATGGGGAGAAGGAGGGCTCGTTTAATCATGACAACACCAACTTTGCTTTGACAGGTGCACACACGATGGTGGAATGCCTTCAATGCCACAGCAATGGATTTACAGGGACGCCAACAGCTTGTTTTGCCTGCCATGAACCGGACTTTAATCAATCTACCAACCCAAACCACTCAAGTCTAGGACTTTCGACAGATTGTGTTTCATGTCACACCACGGATCCTGAATGGAACCCGGCTTCATTTGACAATCATAATGAATTTTATGTGTTGAATGGTGCTCATGCCATCATAGCCAATCAGTGTGCATCGTGTCATAACGGAGATTATAATAACACGCCATCCACATGCGTGGGTTGTCACCAGGAGGATTATAATCAGACCACAACTCCATCGCATACCGCGCTATCCTTTTCAACAGAGTGCAGCATGTGTCACAATGAAAATGCGTGGGTGCCATCCTCCTTTGATCATGACGGCCAGTATTTTCCGATTTATAGCGGATCACACCAGGGAGAATGGGCTGATTGTATTGATTGTCATACCACACCAGGAAATTTTGCACTATTTACTTGTGTGACTTGCCATGCCAATCCGGAAACCACGGAAGAACATACCGGAGTCGCCGGTTATCTCTACAACAGCAATGCCTGTCTTGCGTGTCATCCAAATGGAGAAGCAGATGGTGCCTTTGATCATAGTACCACCAATTTTCCACTGACGGGTGCGCATCAAACAGTTGATTGTTTCCTGTGCCATGTTAGTGGCTTTGAAGGAACGCCAACAGATTGTCAAAGCTGTCACACTCCTGATTTTAACCAGGCCTCAAACCCTAATCATAACGCCCTTGGTTTTTCTATTGATTGTGCCACATGCCACACTACAGCGCCTGGGTGGAATCCTGCGTCTCTCGACAATCACAATGATTATTATGTACTATCCGGAGCACATGCTGTAGTAGCCAATCAATGTGCATCCTGCCACAATGGTGATTATCTCACCACACCTAATACTTGCTCAGGTTGTCATCAGGAAGATTTCAATCAAACGGTAAACCCGCCGCACCTGGCTCTTCAGTTTTCAACAGATTGCGCAAGTTGCCATAGTGAATCTGCCTGGACACCTTCAACATTTGAACACGATGTGCAATATTTCCCGATTTATTCAGGAGCGCATCAGGGAGCCTGGACACAATGCAATGAATGCCACACCACACCAGGAAATTATTCACTTTATACATGCACAACCTGCCATACTAGTCCTGAAACAGATGAAGAACATGCTGGTGTGAACGGCTTTATTTTTAACAGCACAGCTTGTCTTGCCTGTCATCCAACCGGGGAAAGTGATGTTAATTTTGATCACAACACCACCTCCTTTCCATTGACAGGTGGACACAATGGACCCACATGCCTGGAGTGCCACGCTACAGGATTTGAAGGAACCCCGACAGAATGTAGCGCATGCCATCTTGATGATTTCAACCAGGCCATCAATCCAAACCATTTGACGCTGGGCATATCAAATGATTGCGCATCGTGTCATACCACTGAACCGGGATGGTCACCAGCATCGTTTGCTGTACACAATGATTATTATCCATTTAATGGTGCACATATCCCAATAGCAAATCAATGTGCTACCTGTCATAACGGAGACTACAATACTACACCAAACACTTGTGCAGGTTGCCACCAGGAAGATTATAATCAAACAACGGATCCATCGCACCTGGCACTTCAGTTTTCACAAGATTGCGCAAGTTGTCATTCGGAAAACGCATGGGAACCATCAACCTACGATCATGATGCACAGCACTTCCCGATTTACAGCGGATCCCATCAGGGAGTCTGGACACAATGCAATGAATGCCACACCACACCAGGAAATTATACTTTGTTTACCTGTGTCACTTGCCATACCAATCCTGAAACCAATGATGAACATGCCGGGGTGAATGGCTATTCATACAACAGCAATGCATGCCTGGCTTGTCATCCTAATGGAGAGGGTGAGTTTGGTTTTGATCACAACAACACCAGCTTTCCACTTACGGGTGCCCATACCACTATAAACTGCCTGGATTGTCATGCCAATGGATATGAAGGAACACCAACTGATTGTGCGGCATGCCATACAACACATTACAACGAAAGTACCAATCCAAACCATAGTGCACTTGGCATTCCAACAGACTGCGTTTCTTGTCACACGACAGCTCCTGAATGGAATCCGGCTGCCTTTCCGCTCCATAACAATTATTACACACTAGCAGGAGCACATTCCTTAATTGCAGATCAATGTGTCACTTGTCATCAGGGCGATTATAACAACACTCCTAATACTTGCGTCGGTTGTCATCAAGCGGATTACAATCAAACAACCAACCCCAACCATTTAACCTTACAAATCTCCACGGATTGTGCTAGTTGTCATTCAGAAAGCAACTGGATACCTGCAAGTATGTCCAATCATAATGATTATTATGTTCTCCAAGGTGCGCATGCTCCTATTTCAAATGAATGTGCGCAATGTCATAATGGAAATTATAACAACACTCCAAATACCTGTTATGGCTGTCATCAGGAAGATTATGAGCAAGCTAATAATCCTTCACATCTATCACTTGGATTTGGAACCGACTGTACGACTTGTCACACAGAGACAGCGTGGTCACCGGCAGAATACACCGATCACGATGACCAATATTTCCCCATATACAGTGGTGGGCACGAGGGAGCATGGGATCAGTGTAATGACTGCCACACCAATCCAAACAACTACTCCATATATACCTGTGTGACTTGTCACACCAGCGGTGAAACTGGCCAGCAACATGTCGGAGTCAACGGCTATTTTTATGAGAGTGGTGCATGTCTCGCATGTCATCCCGATGGAGATACACAAGGATCATTCAATCACAATGATTCTGATTTTCCACTGACAGGGGCACATAATACGGTAGCCTGTATAGAATGTCACAGCAATGGCTATCAGAACACCCCCACGGCATGTAGTGCCTGTCATACGCCAGATTTCAACGGGTCAACCAATCCAAACCATAATTCCCTGGGATTATCAATGGAGTGTGTGACGTGTCACACTACAGCTCCTGAGTGGAACCCGGCTTTATTTCCAGATCATAATGATTATTATCCGCTGGTAGGGGCGCATGCCGCGATATCAGATCAATGCGTCACGTGTCACAATGGAAACTATAATAACACACCAAACACGTGTGTTGGCTGCCACCAATCTGAATACAATAACACGAACGATCCTGATCACCAGGCAGCGCAATTCCCAACCAGTTGTGAAACCTGTCATAATCAAAATGCCTGGGTTCCATCCACCTGGGATCATGATGATCTCTATTTCCCGATTTACAGCGGGAAACATGAAGATGAATGGAATCAATGTAATGACTGTCACACCAATCCAAATAATTATTCTGTGTTTACCTGTATCACGTGTCATCAGCAAAATGAAACCGATGAGGATCATGATGAAGTAGGTGGATATCAATACAACAGTAGCGCTTGCCTGGCGTGTCACCCGGATGGCGAAGACTAATGAAAGCAGGAAGAAAGGAATGAGATATTTTATTGCGCTTATTTGGATGATGATGACCTCTTTCGCATTACATGCACAGGAGAAAACCGACACGCTTGGAGGTGCAGTTACCTATCTTACTTCTCTGAGTGTTTATGTTAAGTTTCCGTCCACTACCTCCGTTTCAATAGGTGATACACTATTTGGGTTGGTCGATGGAAAACTGCAACCATTTCTCACAGTCAAACATTTGTCATCTACTTCCTGTGTAGGAACACCCCTTACAACCATACCCATTCAAAAGGGTTCGCGGATGTATGCAAGAATACGTAAAGAAGGGCCTTCCAAAAAAGATAGTATTGAAACCGACTCAATGTTTATCATACCAGAGGTTGTTATTTCGGATATCCAAAAGGAGGATGTAGCATCCATCAACAAACCGGTTGAATCCCACCCGATTGAAAAATCATCTTTTAAAGGAAGACTCTCGGCAGCAGCCTATATCAATTTTGCTGATCACCCACAAAGCAATCAGCAAAGGATGCGTTATGTTTTAAATATGAATGCCCGACGTATCAATCACTCCGGTCTTTCTGCGGAGGTATATATGTCCTTCAGGCACACGCTAAATGAATGGGTAGAAGTCCAACAAGAGTTTCTCAGAGCCTTTAAAGTGTATAATCTGGCCCTGGAATATGATTTTAATCATGGAACAAAAATCTGGGCCGGACGAAAGATTAATTTCAACATTTCAAACATTGGTGCCATAGATGGTGTACAAGCCGAAAAGAAGTGGAAGAAATTCCTGGCAGGAGCTTTTGGAGGATCACGGCCGGATCATATGGACTATGGATTCAATCCGAACCTGGTGCAGTATGGTGGTTATTTCGGAAATAACATTGAACTCAAAAACGGGATAATCCAGAATACGTTGGCGCTGGTTGAGCAACGCAATAGTGGGATGACAGACCGGCGTTTTATGTATTTCCAACACATCAACTCATCGATACGAAGGGTATATCTTTTTACATCTTTCGAATTTGACTTATACACCCTGGATAACGAAAAACCTAAAAACACTTTTGATATCACCAGCTTGTATATTTCTGCTCGTTATCGTGTTTCAGACAAGCTTTCTTTCTTTGCTTCTTTTGATTCAAGAAATAATGTTATTTATTATGAAACGTATAAACATTTTATCGACCAACTCCTGGAAGAAGAAACCCGGCAAGGATTCAGGCTTAGTTTTAATTACCGGCCCATCAAAAAAATGACAATTGGAGCTAATGCGGGATACAGATATCAGCAGGATACACCGGGTAATTCAAAAAACCTGAATACATATATCACCTATTCAAGAATACCGGGATTAAATGTTTCAGCTACTGCAAACCTGACCCTGATTCATTCCCCATATCTCGATGGCATTGTTTATGGGGTAAGATTTTCCAGGGACATTGTAGAGGGTAAACTTTTTGGCGAATTTCAGTACCGGATTGCTGAATATGGATATACGAATGTTGAAATCCCTATTCAACAAACCATCATGGGATTGAACCTCTCGTGGAGGATAACCAGGATGTTGTCTTTTTCCGCGAACTATGAAACAGAGATTCAGCATCAAAGGTGGAACAACCGGATTTACACTAATCTTATCCAACGCTTCTAACGATGATTCCTTTGGTTATGCAGGCGATGCGCAGTATCTTAAAGGTTTATTTATTAAATAATCTACCACACATGAAAACGTTTATATACCTCTTGTTATTAAGTGCCCTGGTTTGGTCATGTGATTCAAAACCAAAAGTCATTGAATCGGTTGATGCCACTGAAGAAACACAACAAGATGCTTCTGATCCAAATGCATCAAAATTGCATAAGGTCGTAGTAGAAGAAGTCCTGCAGACATCAAAATATACATATCTGAACGTAACGGAAGATGGAGCGAAAATCTGGATTGCTGTGCCCAAAAAGGATGTTAAAGTCGGGGGTACGTATTATTACCGAGGTGGTTTGAAAAAGAACAATTTCAAGAGTGTGGAATTTGATCGTGTATTTGAAACATTATATCTCGTTTCCGATGTAAGTGAAGATCCGGGATTGGGCGGGATGACAGGCAGCAGCCCACATGGTGGAAAAGCAGAGGAACCTCAACTTGATCAAACCACTAAATTAGATCCACCACCAGGAGGCATTTCAATTGCCGAATTATTTAAGAACCGTCAGAAATATGAGGGACAAACCGTCAAGATCAAAGGAAGGTGTGTTAAACTCAACACGAACATCATGAACCGCAACTGGATTCATCTTCAGGATGGATCTATGACCGATGAGCAAATTGATCTTACTGTGACGACTACAGACAAAGTAGCATTAGGTGAAATAGTAACCTTTGAAGGAAAGATTACCCTGAATAAAGATTTTGGTGCAGGGTATAAATATGAAATCATCATGGAAGAAGCCCATCTCTTACCATAACAATTCATCCCCAGGCCAGGGCTATTACCCAACCTGGTGCGGATGTACTCAGTCTAATTAAAAAACATGAAACGTTTATTTAATTCTTTTTTCTCTACCAGCGCAGCAGGCCTTTATATGATCCTGTTTGCCCTGGCCATCGGTGTGGCTACGTTTGTGGAAAACGATTTTGGTACCAGTGCAGCCCAAAAGGTCATCTTTAAGGCCAGATGGTTTGAACTCCTCCTGGTTCTTTTTGGTATCTCTATAGCAGCCAATATTGTTCGATATAAAATGGTCCGTCAGAAAAAATGGGCCATCCTTACATTCCACGCTTCTATCTTAATCATATTACTGGGAGCAGGTATCACCCGATATTTCAGTTACGAGGGGATGATGCATATTCGTGAAGACAGCACATCAAACACATTTATTTCGGCAGATACCTATCTCAACTTTGAAGCTAAACAACATGGCAAGAAATTCCTTTTTAATGAACCTGTCCTTTTTGCATCCCTTGGTAAAAACAAATTCAAGGAAACCTACCAGATCGGAAATGATATCATAGACGTCGAATTAGATGCCTTTATACCCAATCCGGAAAATACACTGGAGGCGATACCCGATGGTAACGCGGTTTTAAAACTAGTGATTGCCGGAATGAATGGACGCGAAGAATATTATCTCGAAGAAGGAGATTTCGTCAACCTGAATGGAACCTGGTTTAATTTCGGCAACCCGGAGCAACCCCAGGCAATCAATATGTATTACCGGAATGACTCCCTGGTGATGAAATCACCTGAAGTCCTTGCGCATATGGTAATGGCTACACAAGCGAAAGACACTATTTACCCCGGAGCGTATGTACCCTTAGTGATCCGGTCACTGTATTCCAATGCCAACATCAATTTTGTGATTGGTGATTTTAATCCAAGCGCGAAGCTGATGATGAAATCGGCTGGACCCAAAATGAAAAGTGAAAGCATCGCGGCACTCAAATTGAAAATCAGCATCAACGGGACCCCTTCAGATATCTATGTATACGGAAACAAAGGGATAGAAGGAAAACCGGAAAAAGCAAGGGCCGGTGATACAGAGCTTTCCATTTCTTATGGTGCCAAACAGATCAGCCTCCCATTCTCTCTGAAGTTGCGTGATTTTATTCTTGAGCGGTATCCAGGAACGAACAGTGCTTCCTCCTACGCTAGCGAAGTGACACTGATCGATCCAGCAAAAGGGATCAATAAGGAGCAACGCATCTATATGAACAACATCCTGGATTATGGAGGATATAGGTTTTTCCAATCTTCCTTTGACCAGGATGAATTGGGGACCGTTCTTAGTGTAAATCATGATTTCTGGGGTACATGGATTTCGTATATCGGCTATGCCTTACTGACGATAGGGCTGATTCTCACCTTATTCAGTAAAAAGAGCAGGTTCAGTGAAATTTCAAGGAAACTGGATGAAATCCGCCAGGTAGAAAAGAAAGGTGCCATGTCGGGAATCACTATAATGATGTTGTTCCTTTCTACCGGGTCACTTTTTGGCAACAGCATCAACGAATCACCACGACATAGTGTGTCCAAAGCACATGCTGCCTTGTTTGGCCGCCTTGTGGTCCAGGATGATAATGGAAGGATGAAACCAATGAATACCCTTTCCAGTGAAGTGATGCGTAAAGTGGCAAGGAAAGAAAGTTTGTTTGGACTTACGGCGGATCAAATCTTCCTCGGCATGACGTTGTATCCGGAAGAGTGGACGCAGATGCCGATGATTAAAATCGGATCAAACGAAGAGATCAGAAAACTCATTCCTGCCAAAGGAGAATTAGCTTCTTTCAATGATTTTTTTACATCCAGTGGTCAATATGTTTTACGGGAACAAGTCCGCAGGGCGTATAGCTTGCAGCCAATTGACAGAACATTGATGGATAAGGAAATCATGAAGATCGATGAGCGTGTCAATATCTGTAACATGATCTTTAGTGGAGCAATGGCGCGGATATATCCTATAGAAAACCATCCAGGGGATCATTGGATTTCTCCAGCAGATGTATTTAAACAAACTGCCGATATCAGTCCGGATCCATTTGTCAGGGGGTTTTTTCCAACATACGTTACTGCTGTACAGGAAGCCATGGCAGATGGAAACTGGAGTAAGGCGGATCAACAGGTCGAAGCACTTCAACAATTTCAGCATGCTAAAGGTGGAGACATTGTGGTTTCGCAGCGAAGGATTGATATGGAAATCCTGCTCAACAAGATGAATGTCTTTTCAAGACTGAGTAAGGGCTATGGATTAATTGGGCTCGTCTTTTTGATATTGTTTTTCACGCAGGTTTTTAAACCCGGCCTGAATCTAAAGACACCAACGCGAATCACCTTTTTTATTCTGGCTGCTTTCTTTCTCCTGCACACGGCAGGGCTGGGGATCAGGTGGTATGTTTCCGGTCGTGCGCCATGGAGCAATGGGTATGAGTCCATGATTTATATAGGGTTCACCACGGTATTGGCCGGATTGATTTTTGCAAGAAATTCATTAGGCGGATTAACAGCTACAAGCATATTGGCATCTACCATTCTCATGGTGGCAGGGTTGAGCTGGCTTGATCCCGAAATCACCCCATTAGTTCCAGTCCTTAAATCGTATTGGTTAACTATTCATGTATCCATGGAAGCTGGTAGTTATGGTTTTTTAATGTTGGGAGCGATCATTGGGTTGTTGAATCTTATTCTCATGATCTTTCTCAACAAGTCAAATGAGACACGCTTATTCCGGACGATTAAGGAGATGACCTATGTTAGTGAGATGACCCTGATCGGCGGATTGATCATGGTCAGTATTGGGACTTACCTGGGTGGAGTATGGGCCAATGAATCGTGGGGAAGATACTGGGGATGGGATGCCAAAGAAACGTGGGCATTGGTGACTATACTTGTGTATGCGTTTATTCTTCACATGAGATTTATACCAGGATTAAGAGGATTGTATGCATTCAATGTAGCGTCCTTGTTTGGATTTGCATCCGTCATGATGACATATTTTGGAGTGAACTACTATCTATCTGGTCTTCACTCGTATGCTGCAGGAGATCCGGTACCTTTGCCCCCTTCTGTTTATTATACAGCTGCAGTGTTTCTTGCTTCCAGTTTATTAGGATATTGGAAATACAGGAGACATCATCCCCCGATGCATGTTTAATCATTAATACAGATACCTATATCTAAATCAGGTAGCAAGATTTTTTTCTAACATACTGACAACTATTTTAGGTTTGCCGTAGTGGTGAATTGTTTTATGATTAACCCAGGCATATTGTTCTTCTTTTTTTTGCGGAGCATACAAAAGATTCACATCATGGAAACGGCCAACAATAGTTTGATGCGAAAGTAATTGTTGTTGGGGTGGAGAAACACTAACGACCTCATACACGTTGTGTCCGGTGATAGTAGTGATCAACTGATCCACTTGGGAGCGGGTTAGGTTGTTTTTATTCTTGCGTTCAATCACAGGAGGTGCGTAAAGTCCTTGCCAGATATCTTTTTGTTGCCTGCGCACCAATAGGAATTTCCCTTTCCAGCGGAGTATAATAAAATGAAAATAGCGAAGGTTATTTGATTTCTTTTTTGAACGAACCGGAATCGCATCGACTAAATTCTCTTTTCGGGCGATGCAATTTTTATTAAAAACGCAAGTAGGACAGTCAGGATTTTTGGGTTTGCATACGAGCGCACCAAAATTCATAATGGCCTGGTTAAAATCACCGGGAGAAACCCCTTTCATATATTTTCCGGCAAGTTCACGAATCGCCTCATGAGTTGCCGTGTCATCTATAGAGGTTGTGATCCCCGCATAACGGGCTACTACTCGTTTAACATTTCCATCTACAACGGGATAGGGTAAACCATAAGCAAACGAAGCAATGGCGGCAGCGGAGTATGGACCAACTCCAGGTAATTGCAGGAGCGCTTCATAGGAGTCAGGAAATTGACCCTGATGATGTTCGATGATATACTGAGCGGCTTTGTGGAGGTTTCTGGCGCGGGTGTAATATCCAAGCCCTTGCCAGTATTTCAAGACTTCATCTAAATGAGCATTTCCTAAAGAATGAACATTCGGGAAACGATGTATAAATTTCAGATAATAAGAAGTACCCTGCGCAATTCGGGTTTGTTGCATGATGATTTCAGAGATCCAGATGTGATATGGATCTCGCGGACCATTGTCCCAGGGAAGTGGACGTGGGTTGTTGGTGTGCCAATGCAATAATTGCTTTGCGAATAAGGAAGGCATGGGGCAAAGGTACACCGACGTTCAGAAAGCAACCAATGAAGTTATACGCTGATGCAGAATATTATAAGAATCAAACAAGTAATCAATATACTTGAGTAGATTTTTATTTATTCCATTCGGCAAGCTTTGCAAGGAGCTCATCATAACTAAGCTCAAGGGACTCCATACCATTTTCATGGATATGCTCTACATGATACCGGTTTCCATTCTGACTAATCTGAGTACCCTGGCTTCCATTTTGCGAGGAAACATAAGTAGCCAATAGCTTACCGGTTTCAAGGTCATAAAACTTTTCAGTTTTTTCATTTGCAGATAAAAGGTTATAGACCGAGCTGGCGTTAAAAACGAATGGCCAGTGTATTATCGTTGATTCAGGAAGAATGATTTCTTTTGAAATCCGTTTTTCATCTCCCGGTTCCATTAATAAAGAGACAGAGACAGAGTCCTTGCAAAGACGGATATGTTTGGTGCCATCCATGAACCTTCCTGTAGGAATTATTTCATTCAAGCAACCTGATTGCAGTATTCCATTTTCGAAGCGTATAGTCTTTACCGGATGACCACTACTATAATACTGAGTCACCCCGCTTGAATAGGGTTTGGAATAGATTGACTTTGCAATGATATTTTTTTGCTCATCAAATGTAGTACTGGAATCTCCATGGTAAACAATGGACCAAAAAGTATCAACACCAAAATAACAATTAGAGGTTTTCACCAAAAACCCATTTTTGTATTCATCCACTATGGAATATTCGGGGTCACGTCTTTTGAAACCTTCATAAGGAAGCCCACCTTTTTTATATAACCATTCCAGTTCATTGTTGGTGATAAGTGAATCACCGGAAAGTGTTCCGTTCTTGTAAATGGCTAATTTTGGAACCGAACCGAAAGCAAAATCTTCCTTGGCAGGCAAGACGCCATCCATAATCTGACCGTTTACAAATCGAGAGCGTAAAGGTTTGCCTTTGATATAATAGACAGCTTCACCATGTAATATTCCCTTGTCAAACTGTTCTTCTGCAATCAGACCTTGCTGACCCCGATCAGATGAAAACCTGAAAGAGCAACCATGTAATATACCTTCGACGTATTGGTTGAGGTTATGTGATTCAGTAAATGTTCCTTGAAAGGGTTTACCATCCACGTAAAATCCACTAAACTTCAGGGTGTCTTTTGCGTCAGGCATCAGGCATCGCACCAGTGTTGAGTCAGAACTATTGCGCACTATTTTTTTCCAGCAATCAACATCTCCGGTCTTTTCTCCATCAATGTAGTTGTAATGGCATGTGAAAGGACCTTCTTTTTTTATAACCACACCCTGAATCAAACCTCGCTCATACGTGACAGGAGTGGCTTTGTCCTTTTCAAGGAAAGTTCCGGAGTATGGTTTACCATTTCTATATTCACCTGAAGCTTCAATGGTGCCGGCATTTTTATAAACAGTATATGGGCCATGTAATGTATCGTTCCGGTACATTTCGGATTTGATCAATTCATTGGATCTGTTAAAATATCTTTTCTCGCCATTTAATCGTCCGTACTGATAGGTTGATTCTTCATTGTCCCGGATAAAGACGCCATCAAAAGGCTTGTTATTTTTACGAACACCCTTAAACCGTATTTCACCATTTACATCATAATACAGTATAGTTTGGTCTTCAAAATTGTCGTAAGAAAACAGCACCAAAGAGTCACGGGTATATGCTTTCGTTTGGGTTTGTTTTCCTTCCTCATATTTGGTTACAGCGATAGTCTGTCCGTCCGGATTTGCAAATTCTCCGCTGAAAGGTTTTCCGGATTTATTCCATCCCTCAATTGGTCCTAATTTGGGGTATGTAAATGAAACCGTTTTTCCTTCTGCTGTATTATTGATATAATTTGTAATAGATACGAGATTGCCTTTTGTATCAAATTTTCGGCAATTTCCATTTTTCATTGCGTTGGTGTAATAACAAAGTTCATTGCGATGGTAGATAAAACCTGTATCAGGATAATCATTAATATAATTACCTATAAAAACGGAGTCAGTTAATGGATGACGGTATGTGGTAAGGCCATTCTTCATGCCATTGTGTACCGTGTAAGTATAAAATTTATGCTGAAAGTCTGCCGACCACTCCACTACCTCACCCTCAATTTGACCATCTCGAAATGGTTCAAGGACTCTCTCACGGAGTAAACTTCCGTCAAGGGGAGCATCATATTTATATGTGCATGATCCCAGGTATACACCTTGAGGAGATAGGGATATTCTTTCTTTGAGTGTAGTATCTACATAGGATTCAATATACTTGATAGCGGCTGGTTTGAAAGAGAAGAATGTTTTATCATAATATTCTACATGCGTACCATGAACAGGAACCTTATTGTTGTAAGTGCATTTGCCCAAAACTTTACCCTCCTGTGTAAAATATTTGGCAGAAGTTAGGCCGTATTCAGTAGAATCGAGTTCTGCCACCATCGCTTTCCGTCCTGAAGCATAATACTTTATTAGCCCAGTTTTCTTTCCTTTTTGATATACTCCAAAAGTATAGGGATTTCGGAGACTCAAAGCAAAAGCATCCGGCATTTTGCCTTTGTATTGATTGTCGTTTTTAAACCACCCTTTAGCTATTTGATTTCCCTTCTCATCATAAAAGTAGGCAACGCCATTTTTTTTACCACGGACACACCATAGCGATGAAGCTTTTATAAAATTTTTATCATAGAACGTAATCCAGCCATCCTTATAGGTTTTGTGCTCGCATATGCTTGAGATTGATCCATCGGAATTATAACGGATCACCGTACCAGTCAGGTGATCGGCATCCGGTTGATCTGAATATCCGGCCATTTGAATATTACCTGATTTGTAATAATCACGAATCCTGTATTGACCCGTTGGCATTTTATCAATCAGCCGGAAATAGAAATGTTTTCCTTTTTCCATAGGCTTAAATTTGCCATCCAGAAAAATGGTATCGCCCTGAGCGATCGACGAAAAAACACTACCCAAAACCATCACAAGTATAAAAGCAATGTGAAATATCAACTCTTTCATGATTGGTGACTTGAAAGATGAAGATATAAAACCTGCAATTAACCAGATGACATAAGTGAGGTTAGTTTATCACTTAATAATACCAGGTTATAATTTAATACGGGACTGAGAATGGAGTTATGGCCGGATCGAATGATACCTTTTCTCAATCATTTCTTTAAGCTCCTTACGGGCAAAGAAGATCCTGCTTTTTACAGTTCCCAATGGGAGATTGAGGGTGTCCGCAATCTCCTGGTATTTATGGCCGAGGTAATGCATTTCAAACGGAACACGTAAAGATTCATCAAGATTATCTACCATCGTATTCAGCTCATTCATCATGATGTTTGATTCTGCGCTGTTGCTGATGCTGGCTGCTCCACTATTGATATAATAGAGATTCTCGGTAGAATCGATGATGGTGCGTGTCTTTATATTCTTCCTATAGTTGTTGATGAAGATGTTTTTCATGATCGTCAACAACCAGGCTTTTAGGTTTGTACCTGGAATAAACTTATCGACATTGCTGATTGCCCTGAATGCAGTTTCCTGGTAAAGGTCTTTCGCCTCTTCACTGTTCTTGGTCAATTTGTATGCGAATGTATGGAGGGGTCCGCTAAGACTTGACAATTGGTTATTGAAATCGGTGGCTGACATAGTGTTTGTTTTTGTCCAACCAAAATTACGGCAACCTTCAACAGTAATGCAAGAAAAGTTAGACAAACTAACGTGATTTAACGATAAATTAACGGTTGAACGGGCGAGTTGCTATATAAAACCCATAATATCAATCAATTATACAAAATAATTGATTTCATTATTTATTGAAATCAATGAAAGGCAATAAAGATCTACAGGAAGGATCATCCTGATTTTCTTATATAACGGCTTTAGAACAGCTTGGAATACATCAATCGTGTATTAATACTGATTTATCAACACTTTATGTTTTCCATGAATGCCTTTATCTTGCTGATCCAATGATCAATGTAGCCATAATAGCCGGCGGCCCTTCTGCCGAAAGAGGTGTTTCCCTGAAAAGCGCCCAAACCATAGCCAAACACCTGCCCACTGATAAGTATCGCAGTACAACCATTGATATCACCCCTGATGGATGGAGAGATATGCTCACAGGAGCTGTTATTGACCTCAATTCATTTACCATGAAAGATGCAAATGGCCAACAAAAGGTATCATTTGACTTTGCTTTTATTATTATTCATGGTACTCCTGCAGAGGATGGAAAATTGCAGGGATACCTTGAAATGATGGGTATTCCGCATAGTGCATGTGGTGTGTTGACCAGCGCGTTGACGTTCAACAAACAAATGTGCAAGGACCATCTCAAGTTATACCAGGTACCCATGGCTGAGAGTATGATTGTAAATGCAGTTACGACCAGGGAATCTGTTGAAACAAATCAAATTACCCTTCCATTATTTGTTAAGCCAAACAACAATGGTTCGAGCTATGGTGTTACCAAAGTGAAGGCCTGGGATCAACTTGAAGGTGCAATCAAACTTGCACTTCAGTTTGATCATGAAGTGATGATTGAGCGCGCTATTCAAGGTTCAGAATATTCCTGCGGTGTAGTAAGAGATGGTTCAACATATCATATTCTTCCGATCACAGAAATTATACCCAAGGGAGAGTTTTTTGATTTTGCCGCTAAGTATGAAGGAGAAAGCCAGGAGATCACGCCCGCCAGGCTGGATGATAATCTGGCAAAACAATGCCAGGAAAGATCAGGTTTGCTTTACAAACTATTAGGTTGTAGAGGCATGGTTCGATTTGATTACATCCTTGAACAAGGCACGTTCTATTTACTTGAAGCCAACACTACGCCAGGAATGTCAGAAGCCTCAATTATACCGCAACAAGCAAGGGCTTATGGATGGTCCATTTCCCAATTACTGGATGTCGTAGTAAGTGATTGTCTTGCGAACCGATATTAAAGTATAGTCCACCCATGAAATGAAATAGGAATAAAAAAGTAGATTTTTCATTTTAAAACCTATTAATATGGGAAAGTTCTCAATTTCAAAAAGGACAAATGGTGAATTTCAATTCAATCTTTTGGCCGACAACAATCAAACCATTTTAACCAGCCAGGGTTATTCCGTGAAAGCAAATTGCCTCAATGGTATTGAATCTGTAAGGACCAATGCTTCATCAGACGCAAGCTACGAATCCAAAGATGCTGCTAATGGGAAAAAGTATTTTGTCCTGAAATCATCTAATGGACAAGTCATTGGAACAAGCCAGATGTATGCAGATTCATCCGGATGTAATGCGGGTATAGCTTCTGTAAAGCGTAATGCGCCGGATGCATCCGTTGAAGACTTAAGTGCTGAATAAAATCCGGCACATCAGATATTTTGGTTTGATGAAAAGGCCTGTAATCTTTAACCAAGGATATCCCGGTAGATTTTTCTTCCAACCACCAATACACTTCCTATAATTCCTCCGATCAAAATACCGAGAATCAATTTTCGAAGCAGGGAAATTTGTGTTGGTTGAATAGGAGAAAGTGGTGAATCGATCACCTGGATAAAAGGCATTTTGTTTTTTAAACTGAAATCCGCAACCTCAGTGTTTTTCAACACTTCAGCATACATCGCTGATAGTGCCGTAATCTCTCTTTGCAGACGCAGCTCATTGATTTGGTCAGTACGCATCAGCAAACCTCTGTGAGAATCTTTAAAGTTGGCTAATTGATATTCAGTGCCTTTAAGCACAGCAAGTACTGAATCTTTTTTAGCGCTGACTACCGTATAGGTTTTGAGTTGTTTTTCAATGGCCTTATTGACGTAATAATCACTCAATGATTCGAACATGCGCTGGGCAAGTGCGATGGACAAAGCCTCATTGGTGGTGGAAACACTTAGAGACATAATATTCGTGTCTTCATTATAATCTGCAGAAATCAATGCTTCTTTTGGATTCTCTGGCGGACCAATGATGAAGTTGTACAACATGATCAGCATTTCATTTTCAATCCGACTGAAGATAGGAAGGCTGTCGTGTGTAAATTGAAAAGTATTTCCAGGCTCCCCTTTTTTCACACCTGGAGCTTTCAGCTCATAAATATTGATCATGTGGTTCGCCAGAAAATCTTCGTTTCCATCTAACTCCAGTTTAGAAAACAGGGTGTGTTCGATGACGCGTCTTGATTTACTTAACGCCAGAATTTTATCAAGGTTATAACGGGAAGGTCGGACAGATCCTATACCAAACTGCCCAAGAATACCGGTTAATCCCTGAGCACTTCCACCTTCATCTTCATCAACGCTGAACGTAATTTTCGCTGGATAGACAGGCTCAAAAGAAAAATATTGATATACTTGGAAGGCACAGGCAAGGACTATACACAAAGCAGGAATTTGCCAATAACGCCAGACTTCAGCAACGAAAGATTTTAGCTTGAAAATCAGATCACGTAAAGAAATCTCGTCATTGTATTGATTGTGTTTTTCGTCCATAGGTTAGCCGGCAATGAGTTTCATAAGATACTGGCCATACCCGCTCTTTAACAAAGGTTGTGCCTGAATTGCTAACTGGTCTTTGGTGATGTAGCCCATTCGGTAGGCAACTTCCTCAATACACCCGATTTTTAGTCCTTGTCGTTTTTCAATAATACGGACGAATTCAGTAGCATCGTGAAGACTGTCGAAGGTGCCGGTGTCAAGCCAGGCTGAACCCCTTCCAAAGGTTTTTACCCTCAACCGCCCTTGTTCCAGGTAAGCTTTATTGACATCTGTTATTTCATATTCTCCTCTTGGTGAAGGGCTGAGATTTTTAGCGATATCTACTACAGAATTGTCATAAAAATAGAGGCCGGGGACTGCATAGTTGGACTTGGGATTAGTTGGTTTTTCAACAATTTCCAAAGCCTTCATATTTTCATCAAAGGATACAACTCCATATCGTTCAGGATCAGAAACAGGATAAGCAAAAATGACTGCGCCATCAGGATTCTTACAATCGGCGAGGAAATCCGGCATCTGTGTCCTGTAGAAAATGTTATCCCCAAGTATCAGACAAGCGGAATCATTACCTATAAATTCAGCACCTATCACAAAAGCCTGGGCGAGACCATTAGGTACGGATTGAATAGCATACTGAAAATTACAACCCAATGCGCTACCGTCCTCAAGCAACCTTACAAATCCGGCGTGATCTTCTGGGGTAGTAATGATCAGAATGTCCCTGATGCCAGCTAGCAACAGCACAGACAACGGATAATAGATCATAGGCTTGTCATAAACCGGGATCAATTGCTTAGACACCGCACGAGTTATGGGATAAAGGCGAGTGCCGGAGCCGCCTGCTAGTATAATACCTTTCACAAGGGTAAAGATAGTGAGCATAGGGCATAGGGCATAGGGCGACGAAGCATATCGAAGCGCAGTGGAGATTCCGCTATGTAACGAAGCCATAAAGCGGGAGGGCATAGAGCATGGGGTATAGGTTAGGAAGCAGATCAAAGAGCATTGGAGATTGCATAATGATGCAAAACCATTAAGCGGGAGAAAAAGTAAATTCGTGAAAATTCGCGTGAATTCGCGGCGGAGAAGGCAGGAGATCAGGAGATTTTTACAGGACCGGGTCCGACACCATCAAGAATATATTTTCCATCCACACAGTGTTGGGAAAGTTCACTTTTTATCCAAATCAGGATACTGGATGCATAGTCTGAAGGATAAAGCAAATGGACATTTGGGCCTGCATCCAATGTAAAACAAACAGGGATACCGGATTCTTTTCTGAACCGCCACACCTCTTTGATAATAGACATTGTTCCAGGTTCCATTAGTATGAAAGGATTTTTCCCGCTCATCATCAGGGCGTGTAATTGCAAAGCTTCTGATTCGACAATAGAAATAAACTGATCGAGTTCATTATCGACTTGCATACTCTTGCATAATGATTCAATATTCTTAAAAGCTTCATTATACCTTGTTTCAGCGTATGGCAAGCTGTCCATGAGTTTGTGACCTGCAGAACTGGATACTGCTTTTTCTTCACTACTGACAATTAATATCGCATCTCTATAATCTTTATAAACTGCAGCCAGTTGATTTTCCCAGGGAATGGCATAGAGATCACTACTTTCTTTAGCCAAAGGGGTTTTCCCCCAGATGGAAATAACAGGAAATACAGAACGGCATGCACTACCCGATCCCATACGCGCTATCTCGGAGACATTCTGCCACCACAACTCATCATGATCAGCAATGTTTGCAGTCATCTGATCATGGATATCCATCAGGCACAGAGCTAAAGCACTCATGGCACTGGCAGAGGAGGCAATTCCTGCACCATGTGGAAAAGAATTGTGAGAATCAATTTCAACTGCAGCATCAGCCAGCCAGGGAAACCGATCTTTCAACATGGTAAGAAACGTGTTGATTTTTGGTTCGAAAGATGGTTTTGGTTGGCCATCGTACTTCACCATTAGGCCGGGAACAACAGCATTTGGTGTAACGGCAAGTGTCATGGTAGTATGACATTCTGATAAAGTAAAACTCACTGAAGGATTGCGAGGTAACTGGAGGCTGTATTTGCCCCAGTATTTAATCAATGCGATATTGGATGGAGAACGCCAGGAAGCAGTATAAGTCATGTGACCATGATATTCCCGGGTAAAAGTAATATTCCTGCGCTGTAAAGTGCCTTACTCTAATGTAATCTCGAAGTCATTGAGGATCATATCCAGAATACGGTCTTCTCCTGGTTTGTATCCTTCTTTGAGGTCATACCCATAAAGTTTACCAACGGTTTGCCATTTCACAGCATTAAAACTACCTCGGACATCTTTGAGAATTTCATAGGTATTCGTATTAAGATGCCGCTCGATCATTTTCACCAGGATTTTGCCCTCGGTCCGGGACAAATCTTTCAATTTATCCGTAAACTCATCTTTGGCATCCTGCTGAATGGATTTAGCATATTTCCGGGCCTTTCCACTTTTCATGTCTTTAGTTTCCTCCTCATACTTCCTGTACATACGGATACTCTCTATGGCATAAGGCAAAACTTTCATGGCATACCGGCGATAGCGCATGTATTGTCTGTATTCTTCATCATTGGAGAAGACCGGAGGAGCTTTGATGACCACTTCGGGGAAAGTGCCTACAATGAGGGTATCTGTGCCTGTAATCCGGATACGCATGACTCTCCCGTCCTGATGGACGATGGTGGTATCATAAGAAGCCCCATTCTGGCCATAAGCCAAGCTACCTGAAAGGATCAGGCATAAAAAGGCAATAAATGAAACCAGTCGATTCATCCGGGAGTATAACGACGAAGATACTATGGTAGTTTACACTGCTGCCAACCGGGCAAATAAATGGGAAATTATTAACGAAGCAGGGTTAAATCACTATGTGCCGAGTCCGTTCGTAATACACCATCATCATTATATTCCCAACTCAAAACCAACACATACACACCCGGCATGGCGTCTTTCGAATTGAACAAACCATCCCAGGAGAAAGGATTGGCATCAGAGCTAAAAACAAGATTACCCCACCGATCAAAAATCGAACCATGCATCGATTGTACATCAAGATCTGACCCCATGCCGATGACAAACAAATCATTGACCCCGTCACCATTAGGAGAAAATACATTTGGAATATAGAGCTCCTTATGTAGCTCTGGAGTATAACAATCCATTCCCGGTATTACACTAACCTCGTCTGAAACCAGGCTGCATGCTGTGCTTACCTCCACACTATAGACACCAGGTGTAGAGATTTCAATGGAAGGAGAGATAGAACCGTTATTCCAATTATAACTTGTGACGAAAGGTTGAGTTGCATCAAGCGTAATAATATCACCCTCACACCATTCAAGCTCAGGACCAAGATCGAGAACAGGAACTTGTGTATCATAGGAGAGAACAAGTTCATCGGAAACAGATCCGCAATCATTACTCAGTTGTAATGTATAAGTTATTGGTTGATCCGCGATGATAGTTTCAAGGATACTTCCATCCTGCCATTGTATGTTAAAAGTTGATGATGGAGCAGTAAGTGTAATAAATTCACCCGGACATAATGTTGTATCAGGGCCAAGTGTAAATGGATCCGGAGCTTCTAAATAAGAAACGACTATAGTATCAGATGCATCACCACATCTGTTTGATTCAACAAGAGAGAAAATACCTGGAGATGTAACAGAGAAAGATGATGAAGATGAACCATTCTGCCATTGAATGGAAGTGATGGCATCTGCATCTGACACTAAGAGGAGGCTATTTCCTTCACAGAGAGTTGTGTCCGGACCCAAAACAACTGTCGGGGGAATTCCGGAGATATCAACATTGATCGTATCTCTATCTGCTCCGCAATTATTGCTCACTTCGAGAATAAACACACCAGATTGTGTTGTTGTAAAATCTGGATCAGTCGATCCATCCTGCCAGAGATAATTCACGCCTGAAACCCCTGAAGGAATGGTAACCATTGCACCCTCGCATTCCTGGATGTCCAGGCCAAGATTTACAATGGGTCCTTGTGTGCTTTCAAAAATTTCAAGCGTGTCTGATGATGTGCCACATTCATTGGAAATAATCAGTATGATGGATTCCTCTTGAGTGGATTGATAAGAATTGTTTATAGATCCATCCTGCCACTCGTAATTCACATTTGAAATACCTGGAGAGACATTGATGATTTCACCCGGGCAAAGAGACTGGTCTGGACCTAGATCTAGTGTTGGCACATCAGGTAGAGCATTTACAACGAGCGTATCGTTAGAAGTTCCACATCCATTTGAAATCGATGCAGCCACTTCACCGGGACCGGAAACGGTATAATTAAGATCTGTTGAACCGTCAGCCCAAAGCACAGAAACGCCAGGAGTCTGGATAGTAAGTGTGAAGGATTGCCATGAGCATAAAGAAGTATCCGGGCCAAGATCAAGAGGTGGTGTTGAGGGCAAAAAATCCACAAGAAGGGTGTCGAAAGAAGTACCACAAGTATTACTTACGGATACAGTAATCAATCCGGCGGTTGAAACATCAAACGAAGACATTTCAGAACCGTCGTGCCATAACCACGAATCGACATTAGAATAGGTAGGGACGATCCATTCGTGACTTCCAGGACAAATCTGGATATCGTTTCCGAGATCCACCAAAGGAGCAGGTCCTCCATCGACAATGATCACAGTATCGCGATCCGAACCACATGCATTACTTACTGTAAGACTATAGGCACCAGGTGACGACACATGAATTTGTTGGTTTTGAGAATTATCATTCCACAAATAATTGACACCACCAATCCCTGCATCAAGCGTGATGGATTGTCCCTGGCATAACGTTAACTGTGAAGGTAAATCAACGGATGGAGGGCTATTATTTACAGAGACATTAATCGTATCAGTGACATTACTGCAAGCATTGGATAATCCAACAAAATAAGTACCTGCACCAGTGACATGAAAAGTATCAGCTGTACTTCCATCTTGCCAGAGATAAGCTGCATCCTGATGATTGGCGTGTAGCACTAATTCTTCTCCAGGACAAAGGTTGACATCAGGACCAAAATCAAAAGGAGATAACAAGCCAGTATAGTCTATTACAATATCATCCCATACTTCTCCACAAAAATTGGTGATTGTCAATGCATAAACACCCGATGATGTGACAACCAGGGTATCATTATTAGAATTGTCCTGCCATTCGTAAGTTCCATTTACTGCTGCCGTAGTCAATGTTACCATTTCATTTCCACAGACAATTATATCCGGGCCAAGATCTACCGTCGGTGGGTCAATGACAGTGACTACAACCTGGTCGATACCGGTTCCGCATTCATTGGATACGTAAAGGGTATACAAGCCTCCAGAGGTAATTTCATAATTAGCATCACTACTTCCATCTTGCCATAATATATCTCCAAGTTGCGGGTCAATTTCAAATTCAAGGATATCTCCATTGCACATGTTTTGTTCATCAGGACCAAGTTCCGGTTCAGGTACCTCCAGGTCTGTGATCACAACTTCATCACTTACTTCTCCGCACATGTTACTTACGGTAACGGCATAGGTTCCACCTCCACTTACAATGTATGACGGTAAGGTAGAGTTGTCGTGCCAAGTGAAATCACCAAGGGATGAATCAAATAAATAATCAATCTCATCACCGAAACAAAGAATCATGTCTTCCCCAAGTGAAATGGGATCCGGAGGATATAGAATGTTAATTTCAATTTCATCGACAGATTGAGCACAACCATCATCGAGCGTAACGGAATATATTCCAGGAGTAGACATTGAATATTCGGAATCATGAGAACCGTCTTGCCACGTATATTCTGAAAGTTCCGGATCAAAGGCAACTTCATATACATCTCCGATACAGAGGGTAACTTCTTCCGGACCAAGATCAATGGGATCAAAGTTCCCGTTAATAATCACTTCGATGGAATCCAATCCATAATTGCACCCATCCGTAATGGTAAGACTATATACGCCGGATTCTGTAACGGTCATGGTTGGACCATGACTTCCGTCTTCCCAGATGAGGTTATATCCGGATACATCAGGATCAATTTCGTAAGAAAAACATTCATAGACAGGACCGTCAAGTTCAAGAGGGATATTAGCAGGAGCATCTCCTTCTACCACCGAAATATCTTCAAAGAAGTAGTAAGCAAGATCACTACCACAATCCGGATCTACCGGTGTATCTGAATCATCATGAAAATTTCCGATGGTGATATAAGCTTCACCACCAACGGCGAAGAAACATCCGGAAATCAATGTCCAGTTGTCATAATCATTTATAAAACCACTATTGGATTCAATCTGCGGAGTGACGTTTAATGCTTCTGTTCCGTTGCTCGAAGGTGGAGTTGAAGATAAATAAGCACCTATATTTTTAACAGGACAACCGTATTCTCCAGGGCTAACAAAAAAACTAACATAGTACCACCGTCCGGCAACAAGCGGAGAGAGCAGCGGGGCTTGTATATATTCCCTGTATTCATAGGTCGGCAGTTTACAGTACCCACCCGCGTAACCATCACCGGTAATAGCATCCTGTTCACCAAAAAAATTATCAGGAACATCAGTGATATTGGTATTGGAGCAGGCATTAAAAACATCCGGCGACCCCATGGTTGGCCCAGTCCAGGGAGGAGCGACGGTAGGACCATTGGCCCCAAAAGTCAAAGGACAGGTATTGTAGGTTTCAAAACTGTAGTTTGGAACAAGGTTCTGGCCGGTCAATATAGCCAGGCTTCCTGTTGAAAACAGGACATAGAGGAGCAAGCGCTTGTGAAAACGGAACGACATTCTAATTGGGTATTAGCAATATTGATCATATGTAGTATTTAGACAGGAGACGTCGGCTAAACTACAGGGAAGAAAGATAACCAATACAGCAGAATAGCTGCCTATGAATGCTTTCCCTTTGGTTATTTTTTTGGCATTTTATCCCAACTCACCTTAGTCTCATCATCGATGTTAAACAAAAGATAAATGTTGGATATCTTTTGATCAAAGGTATGTTTGCCTTCCCAGAGGCAGTCAATGCTATAAAGGTTTTGAAGCGTGTGTTCTTCCCAACGCCCTTCATACTTTACAAGGTTTATGATCCGTATTCTATGCGTACCAAAAGGTACTTCGACGGTCAGCAAGCCACCGTCAGATTGATTTGCTTCGACGGATTCACCTGCGAGAGTTCCATTTACCCAGACTTGCGTTTTGCAGAGATGATCTTTTCCCTTGTCAATACCGATAAACTTGAACGTAGTGGTGAAAAAAGAGGTCTGACCAAAAACGAAAGAAGAGAACAATAGCAAGAATAACAATGGAAGTGATTTCATTGTAATCATTTTATGGGGTTAGCTAAGGTTGATAAAGATACGCGGTATAGGCTTACCTTAACTTTTCCAGCAGCTTTTTCGTAGCCGCGATACCATCATCCTCACTAAGACGGGATCCCTCGTATTCAATGCCCAGGTATCCTTTGTATCCTGATTTTTTTACCAATTTGATCATACGTGCAAAGTCGATTGTGGTTTCATTTCCCTTTGCGTCGAAATCGTAGGATTTGGCACTTACCGCTTTTGCAAAAGGCAAAAGCTCTTCAACTCCTTGGTACCGGTCATATTCTTCTATACATCCCTTATCATTGCTTTTTATACAGAAGTTACCAAAATCAGGGAGCGTGCCGCAATTAGGCAAATTGATTTCTTTCATTACTCCGGATAACCACTTTCCATTGGAGCTTAACCCACCATGATTTTCTACAATGACATTTATCCCTATCGGTTTTGCATAAGTAGCAAGTTGACCAAGTCCGTCTACTGCCGCTGCATGAAGTACAAGGGCGTTGCCGGAAGAACCATGGGCATTGACACGAATGGAATGACAGCCAAGGGTCTTTGCAGCATCGACCCATTTGTAATGATTTTCAACAGCCTTTTTGCGGATCTTATCTTCAGGTTCTGCAAGTCCACCTTCTTCATCAATCATGATCAGCAATTGCTCAACTCCAGCATCACTTGCCCGTTTATTCATCTCAGCCAGGTAGGAAGCATCAGTTGCTTTGTCTTTAAAAAACTGGTTAACATATTCGATAGCGTGAATGCCAAATGTGTTCGCAGCTTTTGAAGCGAAGTCTAGATGATCCATTCTCTTTTGCTGCAAAGCATGATGAAGGCTCCATTGCGCAAGGGAAATTTTAAAAGGACTTTTAGCATTGTCTTCATCTTCTTTTAAAAATGAATGTATATAAGGGAACAGGGTCATAGCTGCAGTGCTTAATACGCTTGTTTTAATAAAATTCCTTCTTCTCCACATGGGCTTTATGTTTTTAAAAGCGGCTTACCTATGATTTGTACTCTATCCACGCATAGTATTTAACCAATACGTTACACAGCTAAAATAGCCATCTATCGGTTATTTGTCAGATATTATCAAAGTGGGGGTATGTGAATGAACAAAAAGCGGGATTTTTCATTTTTATCGAATGCCTTTCCCCAATGGACAGCACAAACACTCCTTACGTGCTAATAACAAGGATGGAAGAAGAGGTTTGGGGTGTATTTTTAGTGTTTAAAGCCAATTCAGAAACGTGTATCCATATTTTAAGATCCTGAGGGTTGTCCTAATCCTATCCATGCCCGGACTACTCTTTTGTACCAGTAAAGACAAGGCGTCCCCTACCGGAGGCCCACCCCAGGGAGCCCAACAGTTGCTTGCTGTTCAGACCCTCATAGCCAATCCACAACCGCTGAGCTCAAATATTGAGGTTCCAGGCACTATTCTGCCGAATGAATCCACAGAAATTCATCCGGAGATTTCCGGAAGGCTGGTTGCGCTGAATATTAAAGATGGAGACCGGGTAAGTAAGGGTGCATTGCTGGCCAGGTTGTATGATGGAGATCTTCAAGCCCAGCTACGCAAACTTGAGGTCCAATTGCAGATCGCCGAGCAGACAGAGAAGCGCCAGGCAGAGCTATTGAAAATACAGGGTATCAGCCAGCAGGAATATGATATCAGCTTATTGCAGGTATTAAGCCTGAAAGCGGATATGGAAATTGTCAAAGAAGCCATAAACAAAACAGTGATCAGGGCTCCGTTTTCGGGAAAGCTTGGATTGAAGAATGTGAGTCCAGGAGCGTATGTCACACCGGCTACAGTACTCACCACCATCAGCCAGGTGGATGCATTGAAAATCCAATTTAATATCCCTGAACGATACGGATCGTTGCTACGTGCAGGAATGCCCATTTCATTTACGGTGGATGGCTCCGGAAAATCATTTACAGCAAATGTGATTGCCTCAGAAATCAGCATTGATGAAAATACAAGAAGCCTTGCGATAAGAGCGAAAGTTGCACAACGAGATCCTGTGCTGATCCCGGGTGGATTTGCGAAGGTCAAGATTGTATTCGGTAAACAAGAAGAAGCGTTGATGGTGCCAAGTAATTCCATCATTCCGATTGGCCGGAAAAAACAACTCTACGTATATGAATCAGGAAAGGCCATGGTGCGTGAAGTGACCACAGGTGTCAGGGATAGTACCAATATCCAGATTCTGACAGGGATAAAGACAGGAGATACAGTGATTACGTCGGCGATTTTGTTTTTGAGGCCGGGACTCGAAGTTTCAATTGCTAAGAGCAATTGAATTCACGTCAGTCGTGAGTCGTCAGTCGTGAGGTGAGAATCTTAGTGCTGGAGCAGAGTAGAGATTTTAGTTGAGTTTGAAAAAAAATGGAATTTGATAGTAACAAATAGGATTGCTTAATACACTTAAGAGTGACAAAATCTTCTTTTTCACTTTTAAAAAGCAATAACATGTTCCTACCATTGGCACACACAAAACTGGATGTCTACAAATGTTCGAAAGAATTTGTTCTTTCTTGTTATAAGTTAACGAAGGAGCTTCCGGACAGTGAGCGATTTATTTTAACACAACAAATTCGAAGAGCAGCATTATCTGTTCATTTGAATCTCGCAGAAGGAAGTTCAAGAAAATCAAATACAGAACGAAAACGATATTATGAAATCGCAAGGGGATCAATTATTGAAATTGATGCAGCATTTGATATTTGTTTTGGATTGGACTATCTAACAATTGAAATAATGCAACCAACCGGAGATTTAATGGTTCGAACGTTTCGAATGTTAAGCAAAATGATTGAAAAATATGATCTTGAATAACATCAATATCGAGAGTTTATATATGAATCACAGCTCTTTGAGTAAAAGCACAATTACTATTCTATTCTCTCACGTCTCACGACTGACGCCTCACGATTTCAAACTCACAACTCACAACTCACAAAGTGAATCTATCTGAACTCAGCCTCCGCCGTCCCGTTCTAGCGATGGTTTGTTCCATCCTGATCATCATATTCGGGGTGATCGGGTATTCATTCCTGGGAGTAAGGGAGTATCCGGCGATCGATCCGGCGGTAATTAATGTCAGCACTTCGTACGTCGGAGCTAATCCGGATATCATAGAGCAACAAATCACTGAGCCCCTTGAGAAGGTGATCAATGGCGTACAAGGCGTAGTCAACATCACCAGTACCAGCACGCAAGGAAGAAGTAATATCACGGTTGAATTTGAGCTAGGGGTAGATCTCGAAAGGGCAGCTAATGATGTAAGGGATAAAGTGTCACTTGCTGCGGGCAATTTGCCGCAGGATATTGATGCACCTCCAACCGTGAGTAAATCAGATTCAGATTCTGATCCGATTGTCTTTTTGCAGATCCAAAGTCAGACAAAAAACCTGATGGAACTGACAGACTATGCAGAGAATGTGGTGCAGGAACAGTTACAAACCATCTCCGGCGTAAGTTCGGTCAATGTATTTGGGAAGCGACGTGCAATGCGACTTTGGATTGATCCTTCCAGGTTGGTTGCACACCGGATGACGATAGGCGATATCAGAGATGCGTTAGAAAGGGAAAACATCGAGCTACCAGGAGGTAAGATTCGAGGAGACCAGACGCAGCTAATTATCAAAACCTTTGGTAAGCTCACCACAGAAAATGAATTCAACAACCTGATCATACGAGAGGATAATAACGGAGTAATTCGTTTGAAGGATATTGGTTCTGCAGAACTGGGACCCGAAGCTGAAGAATCCTCTTCGCGAAAGAATAATGTACCATGCGTGAGCATGGGGATTGTTGCTCAACCAGGAAGCAATCAAATCGAAATCGTGGATGAAATTTATCGACGACTTGAATCGATAAAAAAAGATATGCCTGCGGATATCATCCTTGAAGTAGGATATGACCGCACAACCTTTGTGCGCAAAGCCATCCTCGAGGTGAAAGAGACCCTGCTCATTGCCATCTCCCTTGTAGTAATCATTATCTTTTTATTTTTCAGGGAATGGACAATTGCACTTCGTCCATTGATTGATATTCCTGTTTCATTGCTGGGGGCGTTTTTCATTATGTACATTATGGGTTTTTCCATCAATGTATTGACGTTGCTGGCGATTGTTTTGGCGACAGGTCTTGTGGTAGATGATGGTATCGTAGTGACGGAGAATATTTTCAAGCGGATGGAAGCGGGGATGAATAAATACAAGGCTGCACTTGAGGGTTCGAAAGAAATTTATTTTGCAGTCATTGCTACTTCGCTGACACTAGCTATTGTATTCCTTCCTATTATATTTCTTGAAGGATTCGTAGGAAAATTATTCAGGGAGTTTGGTATCGTGCTGGCAGGAGCCGTATTGATATCGGCATTCGTATCGTTGACACTTACACCGGTATTGAATATTTACCTGACACGTAAAGGAGTACATAAACATTCAAAGTTTTATCTCTGGACCGAACCGTTTTTCGTGGGTCTTGAGCGTTTTTACAAAAGCAGCCTTCAAGGTTTTATGCGTGCCCGGTGGTTAGCCCTGGTCATGGTAGGCGCGTGTATGGCTATTATTTATTTTCTCGGCAGAAAACTTCCATCAGAATTAGCACCTATGGAAGATCGGAATCGTGTACGCGCTAGCGTAACAGGGCCGGAGGGAACTGATTTTGATTTTACGGATGCTGTTACATATCAGATCACGCAGCAATTAATGGACTCCATACCTGAGCGATCTTTAGTACTTGCATTTGCTCCAGCATTTTCAGGCAACCAGGGTAGCAATGCATCTTTCATCAGCATGGGTTTGATAGATCCGGAATACAGGGAGCGGTCGCAAAATGAAATCGCTCAACAGATGAGCCGGATGTTTAAAGAGTATACAAGCGTCAAAGCCTTTGCGATCCAGGAGCAAACGATTTCAGTGGGTATTGGCGGAAGGGGATCCTTTCCGGTACAATATGTATTGCAACACCTGAGTTTTGATAAACTTAAGGAAAAGGTGCCTCTGTTTATGGAGGAAGTCAGAAAGAGCCAGGTCTTCCAGGGATTTGATGTCAACCTGAAATTTAACCAACCAGAATTGCAAATCACCATTGATCGGTTGCGCGCAAATGAACTTGGGGTATCCGTGTTGGATGTAAATAATACATTACAACTCGCATTGAGCGGAAGACGATTTGGATATTTCATCATGAATGGTAAACAATACCAGGT
>DASXWI010000081.1:0-5551 GCA_036503755.1 Saprospiraceae bacterium
GTGATCCTCGTGATCCTGATGGATGGAGTCAATTGACCATAGAATCCGAGCAGGATTATAAAACACGAACAATATCTTCAGTCTTCTTGGATCAATTACGACCTGGCGAGCAAGCCACTGTAGAATGCGTATACATATATCATCAGGATAGCACTCGCTCACATCTTGAACAGTTTGATGTGATGCACGCCAACTTGGATATGATGGCTGAGATGGTTTTGGATATGGATAATTTTTGTACTCCCTTTCCAATTTGCGCTCAAGAGGATTGTGTCTGGCCTGGAGATTTCAATCAAGATTTAATTGCAGATCATCGTGATCTGTTGTATTGGGGAGTTACGAATGGCACTACAGGTCCCCAGAGAAATGGCCTGATCAACTGGCGAGGACATTATGCAGATGATTGGTCAAAAACTTTTCCCAATGGCACAAACGCGAAACACCAGGATGCCGATGGCTATGGGAGTATCGATTACCAGGATCTTCAACATAATATTTCCAATTTTTCAAAAACAACACCTGACTATGTTCCTCACGATCTCTATCCGGGAGGTAATGAACTTGCCATCGTTTCTGAACCAATGGATGAAAATGGGGATATCGGTTTTGTTCGGGTGATAAGTCAAAGACCATTGCATGATATCTATGGTATTTCTTTCGAATTGGATTTTGATACTTTCTTTTATAATTATTCCCAGCTCATTCAATCCTATCCTTTGGATACATTGGGAATGTGCTATGTTGCTGATGATATATATCCATACTATAGTTCCTATACTGTTGAGCAACCCGGTAAAACCCGTTACAGTTTTGTGGGTACCCATCATGAAAGTTTTACCATTCCGGACAGTTTTACTTTTGTGCGTATACCATTTGGGTTAATCCAGAAACATCAAATTCCTCCGGAATATCTTCCCTATCACATCGTCATCCGGTTAAAGAATCTTATCGGAATTAATAAAGAAGGACGGGAGTTAATTCTTGGTGCTGATCCTTATATTGTTGAGAATCCTTTTAGTACAGCAGCAGGTGATCTTGAAGAAAGTAAAATTCAGGTTTATCCTAATCCCTGCACAGATGAAGTGATGATCGTTTGTGATGAACTGTCTGATGTTGAACTATTGAGTATTCATGGTAAAAAAGTAAGAACGATTTCAGCCAATGATCTCTATGCCCCTGTGCAGGTTGCGGATCTTGTCCCGGGCATCTATATCCTACGATTTGTAAAAGCAAAAAAAATTGCAAAACTCGTTGTGCAGTAAAAACCCCAGGCCATGAAGATTCTATTTTTTGCATTATTACTATTTCCTTATTTCCTGCAGGGACAGGATAAATGTCAAGGCAGTTTTACCGAATACTATCTGAACTCTAACAATATCCGTGCTTCGTTTTTTCCGAGAGGCAATAAATTTACAGATGGAAATAGTGGTGCTTTTCTGGCTCCTTATCCATCATCAGGTAGATTGTCAACCATCTTTGCTTCTTCGCCCTGGATGGCGGGATATGATGATGCAGGTAATTTAAAAATGGCTGCAGAGACTTACCCTATTCCGCAAAACTTTGATTTCACAGTCGGGCCGTTGAACTCAATCGGATTACCCTATTATGATGAGTGTGCGTATTTCGATAGGGCATGGAGTGTTTTTAGCGAAGATATAGCATTGCACAAACAGGATTTTTATGAGGACTTTAAAATTGACGACACGATCCCTTCGATATTTGGTTGGCCTGGCAGGGGGAATCCATATTTTGAAAGATTCAATGGATTTGAATTACCCGCATTTGATAACCAGGGACTGGCTGATTTTGATGATTTTAATCAGGATGGTATATATGATCCCACGGCAGGAGACCATCCTGTCTTGATATTGAGAAGTCAATACTTTATTCCCGATCAAATGATGTGGATGGTTTTCAATGATGTAGATACACTCAATCCCTCAGGCCACAGGCCAATAAGGGTTGAAATTCAGTTGACAGCATTTGCATTTCATTGCCAGGATAAAGCATGGTTGAACAATACTATTTTTAATAAATATAAAATTATCAACAGGGCAGTCACACCTTTAGATAGTGTGCTTTTTGGTATGTGGACAGACTATGATCTTGGATGTTCATCTGATGATTTCATGGGTTCAGATAGAGTGCGGAGTACTGAATTTGTGTACAATGCAGACCTGATCGACGGAGATGCAGGCTCGGATTGTATAAATGGAAGCTATACCTATGCTGACAGGCCACCTGTTCAAAGCATGACATGGTTGTCTCACCCTATGCATGGATTTTGCACGCAGGAACATGAGACGGGTTTTCCTTCTGACAAGTACCAATTTTTAAATGGTCTTTGGGGCGATGGAACTCCTATTCGTCCAGAAGGAGATGGGTATAATGAAGACCCAGATTTGAAACCGACTAAATTTCTTTTTAATGGCGATCCCCGCGATACTAACTCTTGGGCAGCCATTAATGTCTTTAGTCAAGGGAAGGAACAGCGAAGCATTTCATCTGTTTCACTTGACCGGTTTAATCCTGGTGCAATAAGAGAAGTGTTTACTGCTCACATGTTTCATTATGACCCCAATGCGGATCATCTTGGCCAAATCACACACATGTATAACAATGTCGATTCTCTATTAGCCATGTCATGGCATCCGCATGAAAAAATCTGTAATCCATTTCCAGTTTGCATGGACAACGATTGCGTCTGGCCCGGAGACTTTGACAAAAACGGGATCGCAGATCATCGTGATTATCTAACCTGGGGTGTTCTCAATGACTTGACCGGACCCGGGAGAAATGGGTTGGTTTCATGGCGTGGCTATTTAGGCGAAGATTGGAGTGAGGATTTATTTGGATTAAATGCTAAACATGCTGACGGTAATGGAAATGGTATAATCGATCTTTCAGATATAGATATTAATACGGAAAATCAGTTTTTAACAAATAGATTTTATACTCCGGAAGCTAATTATCCGAAAGGTTCAGATATTGTAATTTCAGCCGATCCAAGAATGGACAGCCTGGGTAGGATAAGAAATGTTTCAGTCAGAGCTGGTCATAATCTGGAAAATGTTCTTGGAATTACATTTGAAATAGAGTTTGATACTTCACTTTACCAACGATATTTCTTGCCTCCAAACTGGCCTGATGAAGATGCTTCATTAATGAATTTCCCTAATCATGATTCCAGAACATTTTTGAATACATCTATTGTGCAAACTAACCACACTGGTGTTTCTATTGATGCAAACTTTGCTATAATCTACAGACCCGGGAATGCTTTGCAATTAAAACCGGGGGCTTCTATTCCGGATAGTACTATAATCCGTCTGCGTAATTTAAAAGCAATTGATCCGGAAGGAAAAGACTTGCTCCTGGGATCCGAACCGATCATCATCTACAGACAGGGTTTTGTAAGTACGCAAGATCCTGCTACTCCAAAATCTAGTGTATACCCCAACCCAACAGCTGGACACATCTGCATATACGCAGAAATGGAAACCGAAGCCGAATTATTTTCAATCCAGGGCCATAAACTGCGCCATTTTAATAGGCATGATGTGAATAGACTAATTGATGTTTCCGAAATACCTCCCGGGATTTATATCCTCAGGATCATTGAAACTGGAGAAGCTATTAAACTCATGATTCAATAATTCCAATAATCTATCAAAACTTTATTTTATTTACTAAATGAATATTGGATTACAGCGTAATTTAATTAACTATTTCGCTTAGCTTTCACAAAACGAGCCAACCATGAAAAAAATAATCTACTTGCTTATTTGTATACCTGGATTTATTAGTGCCCAGGAAACCTGCACAGGCATTGAAAACAGGTCCATCTTTCAAGCAAACCGGATTGGGACTACCATCTATCCGCATGGGTTTAAGTTTTATGATGAGGATGGATATTTTAAAGTCCCTTATACATCAACCACTGCTGCTTCTTCCATCTATGCTTCCAATACCTGGTTAGGAGCCTATAAAGATGGTGAGTTGAGAGTAGCTGCGCAAGGGTATGCTTCAGCATCGGTCCATGAATTCCAGGTAGGGCCATTGTTGGAAGGAGCTATTCCGGCTGATTCAGCATGCCTTCATTTCAATAAGGTATGGTCAATGAAAAGAGCAGACATCGAAAATCACATCGAAGATTATCAAAGTGACGGTGTGATTGATGATACAATCGCTGCTGTTTTCGGATGGCCGGCTGAAGGAAATGCGTTTTTTAAATCCATTAATTCCTTTTCATTACCAACTCCTCACCAGGGAGGATGGGCTGATTTTTATGATAAGAATACAAATGGAATATATGAACCCGAAGCTGGTGAGTATCCTTGTATTTATCTCAATGGCACATCCTATATACCGGAAAGAATCATGTGGGTGGTCTATAATGATCAGGGAATACATACAGAATCTCAAAGTGAACCTCTTGGTGTAGAAATCCAACTCACAGTGTATGGATTTAATTGTGAAGACAATCCACTTTTAAACAATGCATTATTCAATTCTTATAAAGTCATCAACCAGAATGAACAGGTATTGGATAGCATGTACTTTGGCATGTGGACGGACTATGATCTGGGGTGCGCGCTTGATGATTATATAGGATGTGATACTAGCCGAAACACGGAGTTTGTTTACAACAAGGATGCAGATGATGGCAATGAGCCTGATTTTGGATGTTCTACAGATGCGGCAACCTACCGTGCCTTACCTCCGGCCCAGAGTTTTACTTATTTATCACACCCGATGTTTGGTTTTACAAATGCAAGGGTTGTGGATACCACTTCTAAACAAGTATTTTATAATATGCTTAAAGGATTGTGGCCTGATGGAACAGCCATTTCAATAAATGGTGACGGATACAATCCGGGAGAAGGTTTTCCTGAAACTAAATTTATATTCAGCGGTGACCCACTTGATCCTTTACAATGGTCGCAGGTGAGCACTAATGCACCTTCACAAGATCAAAGAGTCGTTTCCTCCATATCACTTGGCCAGCTTCAACCTTACCAACAGGTTCGCATCGAGGGTACGTATTTATTTCACCAGGATTCTAGCCTTGGACATATTGATCACGTAGGCCTGATGCGTAACCAGGTGGATGCATTACGTTTAATGGTGGCTAACGGTAGTTTGACTTGTACTCCCTTCCCGGATTGTAACGAAGAGGATTGTGTCTGGCCGGGTGACTTTAACCATAATGGTAAAGCTGACCACTATGACTTATTAAGCTGGGGAGTTGCCATTGATCAGGAAGGTGCAGCCCGAAATGGAATCATTGATTGGGATGGACATCATGCAGATGACTGGGCTTTAAATATGCCAGGCAATCTGAATGCAAAATATTCGGATGGAAATGGTGATGGCCATGTGAATGCGACAGATCTCGATAGAAGTTTAGCGCACTTTACATTTACGAATGCTGGCTATGAGGCAGAAAGTCATTTTCCACCAGGGCCCCATCTCGTCATGTCAGCAAACCCTACCCTTGAGTCGGGAGCGATACGCAATTTTAAAATTATTACAGGACAATCTATTCCAA
>DASXWI010000082.1:0-4508 GCA_036503755.1 Saprospiraceae bacterium
TCCTACTGAATACTTTTTTAATTCCCGTATAATTCCTGGCCAATGGACTGAGATCAAATGGTACATCAGGGCACTGTGCTCATTGAAGCATCTTACGATAGGTGTTTTTAAAAGTGAGTTATTCCCCTCATTATATCGGGGGTACGAACTTTATTATTCCTATTATGTGGATGATGTTTCGATTAAAAAAGTAAATGAAGATTCCCTTTCAGGAGATATTCACCCCACTCCTTACTGCGAATATTATGAAAAGGAAAACAAGCAGAGGACCCTTAATTCTGTCACAGCTCTTGATCTGCGATTTGAATCAAATTCTTCAACACTTGATGCAAGTGATCAAATAGCATTGGATAGTTTTTACCAGGCCAACCTTGAGCGGAAGGATAAAATCTTTGTCATCATAGGACACACCGACAGTGAGACAGCTGAAAACATTTTACTCTCACAATCCAGAGCAGAAAGTGTGAGCACCTACCTCCATGAGAAGTATAACATTAATAAACAAAGCATGCTGATCTTTGGTCTAGGCAGTTCATATCCGATAGCTGACAATGCAACTTCAACAGGTCGGCTTTTAAACCGGAGAACGACTATCCGCACATCGGATTTGACCATTCCACAACTCTTTTATCGCAAGGGATTAGAATACATTCAAGCAGATAGTCTTGGCAAAGCAAACATTCAATTTACGCGATGGATCAAGATGGTCCCGTTGGCGAAAAGAGTTGAAATGTTAATAGATCCACGACTGCTCAAGTTGAAGCGCAGTATATATTGGAAGCCATTGGTAGCGGAAATCAGAAAAGGGTATTCCTTGTATCCGGATTCGAAGAGTGCATTTTTTCTGGACTCCTTATACTTCGAGGATCAGCGATACCGGACATATTCGCCATATGCACTGAATGGATTCATAGAGGAGATAGATACGGTGGTCCTGCCGGTTTTTAAATTCACTGAGCAACAATACAATCAAAAAGATTCACTCAATTTTCTGGCCATTCAAAAATATTTAGATCATAACGGTTATCCGAAGATTGCGAAAGTAGGAAGAAGACAATCAAAAGCAGTTGGATACATCATCCTTCATCACTTTGACAGCCTGACTTTCGAACGATACTTACCTGTGATCAAAAGTCTATGTATGGAAGGTGAAGCCGAGTGGAATATGTTTGCCATGATGACGGATAAACTTTGCATCAAAAAAGGGGAGCCACAGGTGTATGGTACTCAATATGATCGTGATGCAAATGGCCGGACCATCCTTTACAAGATTGATGATATTGAAAAGGTCAATTACCGGAGGATGCGGATAGGGATGGGGGCGACGACGGTACCGGAGTGAGGGTCAACGTTTATTGGCAAACCTTTCCAATATCTCATATACCTGCAATGCCGCTTTATCCCACGAAAAAAATTTGCTTCGTTCATGGCCCAGGGCAATCATTTCTCTTCTCAGTGAATTTTCAGTGCTGATCCTTTTCATATGTTCAGCCAGATGATTCGTATCAGGTGGATCAAAGAGTAATGCGGCATTACCTGCTACCTCCGGAAGTGATGAGACATTACTGCAGATTACAGGTACATCGCAAGCCATTGCTTCTACTAGTGGCAAACCAAATCCTTCGTAAAGGCTTGGATAGATCATAGCCTCTGCACTTGCCACCAGTGCAGTTGCATCCGCAGTAGCGATGTATCCGGGAAGATGAATGGTGTCTTTCCACTTACTTTCAGCGATGGCTTTAAATACTTCCTCTGTATGCCATGAGGCACGGCCTGCAAGGACTAATTGATGATCTGAAGGATGTGATGATTTAAATTTTTCAAATGCCTTGACAAGTGTCAGGATATTTTTACGAGGATGAATGGCGCCGAGGTAAACAAAGTAAGGGCGGCCCTTTGTGTATTTATCTCTGGTAATTTTCTTTTGAGTTTCATCGACCGGTTTGTATGCATCCGTAACACCATTGTACACTACTGTAATTTTTTCAGGATGAATATTATACCCTGCGATCAATTCACTTTTCGAAAATTCGGAAACAGTGATGATGTGATCTGTGTAAGCAAGATATCGCGGCATCCATTTTTTATAAAAAGTCCTGATGCGTGGTTGAAGATGCTCCGGATATCGCAGGAAGGCCACATCATGTACCATCGACACTTTAGGAATGCTCATGCCCAATGGAATAAATCCATCCGGACTGAAAAAAACATTTGCATTCGCATTCACCGCGTGTTTGCGCACGGGTGAATTGAGCCAATAACGAATAAGGATAGGAAGTCTCGTGACAGGATGAAGTGTGTATGGATGTACGTTTGTCCCATGGATAAAACGTGAATTATACTTGCGATCAAAGTAATATTCAAATTGATCTTCAGGATGAGCCTGCACGATGCGCTTCATGACTTCATCCGTCACAATGCCCACGCCTTCCAGGCGGTCGACTAATAAGTGTCTTGCATTTAGCGCAATTCGCATGAAATCCTTTTCGTGAGGGCACAAAATAAGGGAAACTATATACACTGAATGGAAGATGCCTAAACGGGTCGTTGGCGGAGAAAACTCCATCCAACGGCACAGTGTTTTGCCTAACGGTTCGTTGGCGGAGAAAACTCCATCCACCAGCATCAGATGATCCGTGTGTTTACGACCTTTCTGCCTTTCTGCCGTTCCGCCCTTCTGCCTATCTTCGACCTATGGGAGAAGCAATACGAACCGACGTCCTGATCCTGGGGAGTGGAATCGCCGGCCTGACATGTGCTATCAAAATAGCAGAAGCAAGACCAGACCTGAAGATCACTGTTGTGACCAAATCAGTGAAAGATGAAAGCAATACCCGTTATGCACAGGGTGGAGTGGCAGCTGTATGGAATGAAAAGATAGATACAGAAGAAAAGCATATTGCAGACACACTGGATGCCGGAGATGGATTGTGTAACGTGGATGTCGTAAAAATGGTTGTAGAAGAAGGCCCCATCAGGGTACGTGAGTTGATCGAATGGGGGACAAGGTTTGATAAAGAGAAAGGAGGCAATTACGACCTGGGCAGGGAAGGTGGTCATAGCGAAAACAGGATCCTGCATTACAAGGACATCACAGGTTGGGAAATCCAACGCACGCTTGTTGAAAAGTCCAGTCAATTCAAAAACATCCACATCCTTGAAAACTGTTTTTCAATTGATCTCCTGACTCAACATCATCTCGGTTACAATATCACCAGGGTGACACCAGGCATCGAATGTTATGGTGTATATGCTTTGAATAAAACAAAACTGGATGTAGAGACTCACCTCGCACGCATTACAGTTATCGCCACTGGTGGAGCGGGTCAAATCTATAGAGCCACCACAAATCCGATTATTGCTACCGGCGATGGCATGGCGATGATGTATAGAGCCAAAGGCCGTATTAGCAATATGGAGTTTGTGCAGTTTCACCCAACATCCTTGTACAATCCTGCAGTGGAAAGCCAGGCCTTTCTGATCTCAGAAGCAGTGCGTGGATTTGGCGGTGTCTTGCGTTCGAAAAGTGGTGAAGAATTCATGCACAAATATGATGAGCGCAAAAGCTTAGCTCCAAGAGATATCGTAGCCCGTGCGATTGATAATGAAATGAAAATCCGTGGGGATGAATATGTCTACCTGGATTGCCGACACCTCGACCTCGAAGCTTTTAAATCACATTTTCCAAACATTTATGAAAAGTGTCTTGAAGAAGGTATTGATATCACAATGCAAATGATTCCAGTGGTTCCCGCTTGTCATTATTTCTGCGGGGGCATTCTTGTTGACCAACAAGGCAGGACATCTATCAATCGTCTTTATTCTGCCGGCGAATGCACAGCCTCCGGACTACATGGAGCGAATCGTCTTGCTTCTAATTCTTTGTTAGAAGGATTGGTGTATGGTCACAACATCGCCATGGAAGTCATTGATGTGATTGATGGATATGATTATAAAGAAGGAATTCCTGAATGGGATGCGATGGGCACTACCGATCCAAAAGAGATGGTCCTCATCACGCAGAGCTGGAAGGAGTTGAAAGATATCATGAGTAGTTATGTCGGTATCGTTAGGTCGAATGTCCGTTTGCAACGAGCCCTTGATCGGCTCTGGTTGCTCTATAAAGAAACAGAAGAATTATACAATACGACCACGCTTTCTCCACAATTGTGTGAGCTGCGAAACCTGATTACTATCGCCTATCTCGTGACTCGCGCGGCATCGATGCGGCATGAGAGCAGGGGACTTCACTTCACCACTGATTATCCGGAACTTCTAGATCACTTGGAGGAGACGTTGATGTGAGTTGTGAGTTGTGAGTGGGGCACCGTGAGTCGTCAGGCCTGAATCGTGAGTGAAAGCTGAATAGTGAAATTCTCCATGCTCCAACTAAAAGGGGCTGAACCCCCTTTCTACAAATACGCCCTTACAGGGCTTACGGATTTTCAATCTTGCTCCCTTCAACCCTTGCTCCTTGCTCCTTGCTCCTTGCTCCTTGCTCCTTGCCC
>DASXWI010000083.1:0-4938 GCA_036503755.1 Saprospiraceae bacterium
TTCCGGATTCCTTCAACTTGCTTTATCAGCCCTGTCAGTTGAGAAGACAATGAATGTTGGCCATTTGTCAAGACTACTTCTAATTGACCAATCACCTGGTCTATTGCTTCAGCATGCTCGAGCATTTGCTGTGATTCTTCCAGGGAAGCCATCTCACCCGGAGAAAGTTTTGCTTGTTCGAGTTCTGAAAGTTGAAAGGAGAGGAAATCTTTTTTCCGAGCAGACGTTTGTTCCTGTTCAATAGCTCTTGCAAGTTCATTTTTCGCTATGCCCAGGTTTTCATAGGCGGAGTAATAAATATTGTACTCTTTTGTGCTGCCACTAATAATATCCAATGCGTTGACCTGGTATTCCTTGGATTGGAGAGCGAGATTATCATGTTGATGATGAAGCTCAATCAACTGAGCAGTCACCTCTTGCATTAACTTTAAAGAAACAGGTGTGTCATTGATGAAAGATCTGCTTCGGCCACCCGAACTGATTTCACGACGACATATAAGTAGTTGATCAAAATCTAATCCTTCCTTTTGGAAAAGAGGTTTCAAGGTGTCATCATGTAGCGTAAAGTGTGCTTCCACAATACATTTCAAATCTTCACGAAACAACACCTTCGAATCAGCACGACGGCCCAGTGCAAGTCCCAGCGCATCCAATAGAATGGATTTGCCAGCCCCGGTTTCGCCCGTGATGATAGTGAGTCCTGGTTGGATGGCAATATCCAATTCAGGAATGATTGCATAATTTTTAATGATAAGCCGGATTAGCATTGTTTCTCCTGGTGTAAACTATTGTTATTCATTCAATTTTGCCTGGACTTCCGGTTCTATCGGAACACCAAATTGGTTGACCGTTTTATATGTTTCCAATGCAGCCGCTTTTTTACCCATCAACAGCTGCGCTTTCATTTTTTCATAATAATACAAGCCTTGTTTGTTATTCAGCTGGATCGCACGGTCAAACGCTGCCATGGCTTCACTTGGTTTATTCTGGACATTTTTAATCCGCCCTTTTTCGTACCATAGATCTGCATCTTCAGGATGCATAGTCAAGTATTTATCAATATCCTGGATGGCATTTTCCCATTGACCAAATGATTGATAAATCAATGACCTGTTTTTAAAGCCATTTGCATGATCAGGTTTTAACGCCAGCCCTTTATTAAAATCCTCAAGAGCAAGAGGCAGATTATTGGAAAGAGCAAACACCGCTCCACGGTTAATATAATATTCTCCTTCAGTGCTGTCCATTGCAATGGCGCGATTATAATCTTGCAACGCCTGATCATATTTCTGTTGATTAAAATAGAGCTTGGCTCTCGAATTATATAGTGCACCATCAGGTTTCAGTTTTAAGGCTGAATCGTAATCAGCAAGTGCTGCTTCTGTCTGACCCTGGTCCCTACGGTAATTTGCCCTGTTGCGGAAAGGCAAAGGAGTTTTATCATAATACTTAAGTACGTGTGTCCAAAGCGTGTCACTGTTTGTCCAGATTTGATTTTGTTTCCAGGTCATCACCATATATAAAAGCATGAGTCCTCCGAAACCATATAAAGCATATTGTCCGATTTGTTTCTTTTCTTTTAAAAGCCAATGACACGAATAAGCAACGATGAATATGAAACCAACATATGGGATATACGTAAATCGGTCAGCCAGGAAGCCTTGTCCTGCCCCTACAACCTGAAGTACGAACATGACATTAAAAAGGAAGAAGAGCGTACCAAAGAGGTATGGTCTCCAATCTTTTTTATAGGCAAGTAAAGCAAATCCTGCAATCGCAATCACCGAAAGTGGTCCAATAATATAAGCTTCAACAGGTAATTTTGATGGATAAGGATAAAGAGGTGACATGATGTATGGGAATACGAATTTCGCAATGTATACACCAAGAGAATATCCACCGATCATTAAGCGATCCACAAATGTATAGGTGGTAGCATCATTAATGGAGCCTTAGTCCTTGAGAAAATAAATACCGACCAGACCTATGATCAGCGAAAGCAAGAAGAACGCCCATTTTTCCAGGACTAGTTTGAATTGAAGTGGTCTCCTGAAATAATAATCCACGAGCAACATCGTCAAAGGCAAACTGACCGCCTGGATTTTGGCAAACAAAGCGATAAAAAACAACCCAAGGGCGGCGTAAAAATATTTCCTGGCAAACCCATTCCTGACATACTGAATATAAAACCACAACGCAGCCAGGAAAAAAGCTCCGAAAAGAACGTCTTTACGTTCTGTAACCCAGGCTACGGATTCTACCCTCATAGGATGAATACCAAATAAAAGCGCCCCGGCTGCAGAGGTGAGGGATGATAAATTTAAACTCTTGAATATCCTGTAAATGAAAAACACACAGACCAGGTGAAGCAGGAGATTATTGACATGGTACACCATAGGTTCCAAGCCAAAAATGGATCGTTCAATGGCAAAAGTTAGGATCGGCAGGGGGTTATAGTTCCCGATCACGGGTTCGGAGAAAATTTTAACAATATTATCCCAGGTCAGCAGGGCAGTATTGGTATTATTAGCCAGGTTATAGTCATCATCCCAATTGACAAACCCATTGTCCAGGGCTGGGATGAAGGCTACAAAAGTGAGGATCAGAACCCCGGCAATATACTTCCAGTCCTGACTATCAAGCCTTTGGGTAATGTCCTTTTTAGGTTTTGAACTGCTTTTGCTAGCTTTTTTTTGATTTTTCTTTGTGTTGGCCATAGGTCAAAATTATACAGAGAAGATGATATATCAGGATTCAGTTGAATGTATAGGTAATTCTATTTTGAATATTTAGGTGAATATATCCAACCTAATCTGGTGCAGATCAGCGGCGAATGTTAATTTTGCGGCATGATAATCAATGCTGCACAATTGTGCGAGCTACTTCAGGGTGAATTAGTCGGAGATGGGAAGATTCAGATTACCGGACCTTCGCAGATAGACAAAGGAATTCCAGGCACCGTCAGTTTTTTGGCCAACCCAAAATACGAGGATTTTGCCTACTCTACTGAAGCGAGTGTTCTGATTGTCCCCAGAGATTTTACCCCCAGGTCCTTACTGAAACCCTCATTGATTAAGGTTGATGATGTGTATGGAGCCATGATGTTCCTGGTTGAGAAGTTTAGTAAGAATGGAACACCTGAGGCAGGCATTTCACCTTCAGCTATCCTGGCAGCGGATTTCATTCCTACCCATGATATTTCTATCGGGGCATATGCTGTTATTGAAAAAGGTAGCAAGATCGGAGCAAGAACTATAATCTATCCTCAAGTATTTATTGGCCACGATTGTAAGATTGGTGAGGATGTTTTGATTTATCCCGGTGTCCGCATTTATCCCAATACACAAATTGGTGATCGTTGTATTATCCATGCTAATGCTGTGATTGGTTGTGATGGATTTGGATACAGACCAGATGAACAAGGCCATTACAGTAAAATTAGCCATGTTGGAAAGGTTATTCTTGAGGAAGATGTGGAAGTTGGGGCGAATACAGTCATAGACAGAGGTACTTTGAATTATACTCGTATCGGGAAAGGCACTAAGATTGATAACCTGGTACAAATAGCTCATAATGTTACGATCGGCGAGCATAATGTAATTGCAGCGCAAGCAGGCATAGCCGGTAGCACTTCCGTTGGGAATTTTACCCGCATTGGTGGGCAGGTGGGAATAGCCGGGCACATTCATATTGCAGATCGGATTGAAATACAAGCACAGAGTGGTGTCCATTCAGGAAAACATGCAGCCGGAGCACGGCTTTTTGGATACCCGGCTTTTAACTATAATGATTATCTTAAATCGTATGCGGTCTTTAAGCAATTGCCCGACTACTTGAACAGGATAGCAGCATTGGAAAAAGAAATTGCCGCATTAAAAAAAGATAAGGAATGAAACAACACACTTTAGCCAGGTCCTTCATATTGGAAGGAGTTGGACTCCATACAGGTAAATCAGTCACCATTGAATTTGAGCCAGCAGAAGTTAATCATGGCATCAGGTTTATGCGTGTTGATATGAAAGATCAACCCGTCCTTGTAGCTGATGTTAACCAGGTTGTCTCTACCAATCGTGGAACAACAATTCGCAATGGTGAAGCCCAAATCAGCACAGTAGAACATGTGCTTTCAGCGCTGGCTGGTTCAGGCATTGACAATGTATTGGTCAAAGTAAATGGTCCTGAAATTCCGATCATGGATGGAAGTGCCCTTCATTTCGTAGAAGGAATACAGCAAGCAGGAAGTATCGAACAGGAACTTGACAGGGAATATTTTGAAATAGAAGAACCCATTTCTTTTCGCGATGAAGTGACAGGAACAGAATTGCTTGCATTGCCTGGAGATACTTTTGAGATCACAGCAATGATTGACTTCAATTCTCAAATTCTTGGACATCAGTATGCCAGCCTGCAGCATATAGAAGATTACGCTACACAGATTGCACCATGCAGGACATTCGTTTTCATCCGGGAATTGGAACAATTGTTCGATCAGAACCTAATCAAAGGTGGAGATCTCGACAATGCTGTAGTGATTGCAGACAGGCTCATGGATCAAGATGAGCTTGACAGGCTCGCAAAAAAATTAGGAAAGCAAAGTATTAAAGTCGAAAAAACGGGTATCCTCAATACGACCTCATTAAAATTCGAGAATGAGCCTGCAAGGCATAAACTCCTGGATGTTCTTGGGGACCTCACATTGCTGGGAAGACCGATCAAAGGAAAAATCGTGGCACGGAAGCCAGGCCACACTGCGAATATTGAGTTTACAAAGCTTCTAAAAAAGAAACTTGTGGAACAACGCAAACTCAAGGGTAGGCCGAAAGTGGATCCGGATCAGCCTTCTTTGTTTGATGTAGAATCCATACGGAAGATGCTTCCTCACCGGTATCCATTTTTGTTGGTGGATAAGATTATTGAAATGTCGGATAACCACATTGT
>DASXWI010000084.1:0-3603 GCA_036503755.1 Saprospiraceae bacterium
GTGACAATTGCATCACTATACCAAATATTAACCAGGCAGATTTTGATCAGGATGGAATTGGTGATGCATGTGATAATTGTCCTGAAATATCGAATCTGCCACAAACCGATGGTGACAATGATGGCATCGGAGATTTATGTGACAATTGTATTGATCTGCCGAATACTGCGCAAACGGATATAGATAGTGATGGCATAGGCAACACTTGTGATAATTGCCCAAACAATCCCAATCAAACCCAGGTTGACACTGATAATGATGGCGTAGGAAGTGCTTGTGACAACTGTCCGGTATTGAGTAATGCAGATCAATTGGATGCTGATGCCGACTTGATTGGAGATCTTTGTGACAATTGCATTTCAACTCCGAATACCAGCCAGGCTGACATTGATGCTGATGGTATTGGAAACGCATGTGATATATGTCCTAGCATTGCAAATGTTGACCAGGCAGACACTGATGGAGATGGCATAGGAGACGCCTGTGACAACTGCCTCAATACAGCAAACGCTAACCAGGCAGATGCAGACAATGATGGCGTTGGTGATAGTTGTGACAATTGTATCGCAAATGCAAATCCTAGCCAGGCGGATGATGACTCAGACGGAGTTGGTAACGCATGCGATAATTGCCAGAACGCATCAAACCCAGATCAATTGGATTGTAATAATAATGGCGTAGGTGATGTATGTGACTTCGTCGATACGGATTGCGATGGCATCACCGATTCTGCTGACAATTGTCCATTAGTAGCCAATCCTTACCAGGTTGACAACAACAATAACGATGTTGGGGATATTTGCGAATTTTTACTTTTCATGGGTATCAATACACAGAATCCACTTGCGGAATTGCATCTCTTCAGTTCGAATCTCTACATTGACAACCCGGAGAAAGGAATCATCTTCAAAGACTATGAAGGCAATTGCACAATGATGCGTGTCCTTAATGGTGCTATTTCTGTAATCCCTATGCCATGTCCAGAGTAAAAATCAGACATCAGCGTAATCTTCTAATCAGTTTCGTGCGTGTCCTTAATGGTGTTATCTCAGTGATCCCTATGCCTTGTCCTGAGTAAATCATTACCATCAGTTGAATTTTGAATATTGTTTCTGTGGCAATGGTTAGAAAGATATTAAGGTGCTTAGCATATATCCTCCTCACCATCTTTGTCATCGTTGGGGTGTATATGCTTTGTGCGATCATTCTTTCTGGGATTGAAGTGAAGGCTGAGCCAGAGACCACCCATGATGTAGAGATTTATATCGTGACCAATGGCGTGCATGCGGATATTGTTGTTCCGATCAGAGCAGAACAGATGGATTGGAGTAAACAAATCCTTTTTGCCCACACCAGGGAGCAAGACAGTCTTGCGTCATTTGTTTCTTTTGGCTGGGGTGATCGGCAATTTTATATTGAAACACCGGAATGGAAAGACCTGAAATGGAAGACGGCCATGAAGGCTATTCTTGGATTGAATAGCACTGCCATTCATACCACCTTTTATAAAAGCCTGAATGAAGGAACAGATTGCAAGAAATTGATTTTAAACAAGAATCAATATGAGCGACTCGTAATGTATATTGAAAATAGCTTTACCAAAAATGTTGATGGTTCTTTTGTACAAATTGGCCCTGAACTAAGCTATGGTCCTAATGATGCTTTTTATGAAGCTCAAGGAAATTATAATCTTTTCTTCACCAGCAACACCTGGACCAATGATGCTCTAAAAGCATGCGGACAAAAAGCATGTGTATGGACTCCATTCGACAAAGGCATCTTCCACCACTACAACAAACAAAAACGGGAAGAAATCAAAAACTAAAATCGATCCTCAACCCCTAAACATTAGATGCCAGACATCAGACAGCAGATTGAAGACGAGTGTGAAGAATGAGTGTGAGCAATCCATAAACCTATAAACTCATAAACCCATAGCCCTCCCCATCACCAAATCACTCTATCCCTAAATCACCCCAAAAGCTCTTTTCTCACCGCGTCTAACGTTGTCCTTGCAATAGTTCTATCCGGAGCTTCGCAATACACACGCAGGACTGGTTCTGTACCTGAAGGTCGGATCATTACCCAAGTATTATTGTCTAGATAATATTTGAAGCCATCCAGCTTTTCAGTACGGGTGATTTTATAGGGGCCAAAGGTTGTGTATTTATCACCATGACATTTATTCAGCACATCTTCCTTTTGGGCTTGTGTAATATGTAGGTCGTCACGATCAAATGCGAAAGTGCCAATTTCATCATATACGAGCTGGACGAGTTCCTTTAGTGTTTTACCTGCTTTGGCCATAAACTCAAGAATCATCAATCCGATCCATACTCCATCACGCTCTGGGATATGTCCTTTCACTGCAAGTCCACCTGATTCTTCACCTCCTACTAAAACATCTTCTTTGGTCATAATCTCAGCGATGTATTTGAAGCCGATCTTGGTGACCTCGTATTCAAGACCAAACTTTTTGGCCATCTCTACCATTTTATCCGTTACTGAAAAGGTAATTACCACTTTTCCAGTCAACCCTTTGTACTTGTACAAATAATAAAGGAGCAATAAGAGGATATGATGCGAATCCACAAAATTACCATCGCCGTCAAACATGCCGATTCGATCTGCATCACCATCATTCGCAATACCAATCTGCATTTTGGGATCGGCTTTGATCATATCCGCGAATGGTTTAAGATTGCGCTCGATGGGTTCAGGAGCCTGCCCGTAAAATGAAGGGTTGTAGTCGCAATGCAAACATTTCGCTTGCGGAAGTATACGTGGAAAAATTAAATACCCTGCGCCATACATGGCATCATACCCGATCGTAAATGTTGAATTGCGGATCGCCGGAATATCAAACGATGCCATGACATGTTCATAATACATGTCTTCAAGGTTCATGTATGTCAAGTGTCCCTTTTCTTTCATCTCATCAAGGGAGACGAGGTCTTTCATTGGTTTGTCCGGAATATTATCTTCAACAGCAGCGATATCGTCCGGTATGGACGGTCCGCCGAAAGAGGATTTTAATTTGAATCCATTATAGGAAGGTGGGTTATGACTTGCAGTAATCACAATACCTAAGTCTGCCCCAAGTTTGCGTACACCAAGCGAAACCATAGGTGTTGAAGCTACATGATCACCCATGATAACTTCGATCTGGTGGCTTCCCATGACGCGGGCTGTAGTTTCTGCAAACAATTTTCCCCCAAACCTGCAATCATAACCGATGACCACTTTTTGCATACCACGTTGTTCCATAAAAATGGCCGTTGCTTCAGCTACCCGTATCACATTCTTGACTGTATAATCATCCGCTATAATCGCCCGCCATCCATCAGTGCCAAACTTAATCTCACTCATATATTATTATTTTTTATAATATAAAAAATGTACATTTACGCCGAAAGGCCAGGTAAGAAATTAAGGGCAGTCATTTCCTTATGCATACCGGTCAAATCCTTAACTGACGGGTAAAATAAACAATCTTGCGAAGAGATACGTACAAGCACCAGGGACTTCGTATGCAACTGATTGAAACCCTTCGCCAGGAAGGAATCCGGGACGAAAAAGTCCTTGAAGCCATGTCTAAAGTGC
>DASXWI010000085.1:0-5491 GCA_036503755.1 Saprospiraceae bacterium
ATACCGGTAGGGGACAGCACAACCACTTTTTTAGCGGTTGTTTTTCTGAACACCTGCAATAAAGTTGATTTCCCTGTACCCGCTTTGCCTGTGATGAAGAAATGATCTTGCTGAAGTTCCAGTTGCTGAAGGATATCCTGGAATGTTTGATCCAGCAATAAAGGTTCTTTCATGTTTTTTATATCAGCAACTTCATCTAAACAAGAAAGTGATCCTTTTCCATGAACAGTTTAAAACAGGAGATTGGACGGTTAAAGACTGGATCAGGAAGTACTTTCCGAAGAAGAAGCACTTTCCATTTTGCGATATGCTTCAGTCATCTCTTTAGAGATAGAACCTTTAGTCACACGAATAAAAAGTTTTTCACCAATGGCAAGAGTGACAATGCTGCCATCAATTTTATTTACTCGTCCGATTAGTCCGCTCGCAGTTACGACTTCCTCCCCTTTATCAAGTGATTCCAAAAATTTTGCTTGTTCTTTTTGTTTTTTGGCTTGAGGACGGATGAAAAAGAAAAAGATAACCACAAACATGAGGAGAAGTGGCCACAGTGAACCCAGGAGACTTGGCGTTGAAGCCTGTAAAAAGAAAATAGAGATCATAATCAGTTTTTATTAGTTGTTTCCACATTTCCCTTAATGGTGACTACACTGGTATTAGGAAAAGTGTTCGCAAATATAGTCACCTCTTTGCTTTGCGCTCCGGGTTTGTTTAACGTATTGAATTTCACGCTGATAGCGGCTGAACTATCTGGCTGAATGGGTGTCTTCGGCCATTCTGGAACCGTGCATCCGCAGGTGGATTTGGCACTCAGTATCAATAATGGGGCAGTGCCGGAATTGGTGAAATAAAAATCCTTAGTCACCACATCTCCTTCAAACGCAGTCCCAAAATCATAGACATTCTCTTTCCAGGTAATAATCGGTAGAAAACTACTATCAATCGTACCATCTGGTCTCACTGGGTTATAAACCAGGTCAGCCATCTTGCCTGAAGGTTTGAATGTTTCATCCGTTTCAGTGGATGAGTTCGAACCCTGTTTACATGCGAATGCTAAAACAAGAAGGGAAATGCTGAATAAAAAGTAAAACCGAACCACAGGACAAATCTATTAATTTTGGCGCCGTCATGCGAATCTACCTGCTTGGGTTTATGGGAAGCGGTAAATCTTCCCTGGGACAACGGATAGCGGGAGCTTTCCAGGTGTCTTTCTTCGATACCGATAACGTAGTAGAAGCCCACTCAGGCATGACCATCACCGAAATTTTTTCCACCTATGGTGAGGACTATTTCCGACATCTCGAAGCGGATATCCTTAGACAAACATCCTTTTATTCAAAATCGCTAATCTCTACAGGTGGTGGACTCCCATGTTTTGAAAATAACATGGATTGGATGAAAGAAAACGGAATCACCGTTTACCTCCAATGGCCAGATGATATTCTTCGTAAACATTTACTTAAGATACGAGACACACGTCCTCTACTTGCTCAATTAACGGAAAGAGATGCCGAATTGAAAATTGATGACCTCCTTATGCTTCGTAAACCATTTTATGAACAATCCGCTATCACACTAGAATTGACCGGTGACATGGAGTACGATTACAACTTGTTAGAGAAAGCGTGCAAATACATCTGGTAAACAAACTAAACAATGCTTGGCGGAGAAAACTCTATCCAACGGCGAGAGTATTGATATTTCCTCGTAGATTAACTTACGCTCACACCCACACTTCTCACTGTCTCACTGTCTCACGTTCTCATGCGGTCAGTCGACCAATCTTTGCATCGCATCAGCCGCTTGTATCATCCTCCCAGTATCTGCTCCATCCTCTAGTTTTTTTCCTGTGCCCGAAAGAATATCAAAAACCTCTTTAGTCGTAATGTCCGGCTTGATAGATTTCATTAATCCGATTAGTCCTGCCACCATAGGCGTGGCCATCGAAGTCCCATCCATTTCTTTGTATTGGTTATTTGGATAAGTCGACATGATTTTCATGCCCGGAGCCGCAATTCCATACCCAATCCCATTTACTTTATTAGAAAAGGGGGCTTTACGTTGATCAGGGCCTATTGCAGAAACTGCAATGATACCTGCGGCATTAGCAGGTGAATATCCTTTAGCTTGTTGATTACTGTTACCCGCTGCTGCAATCACAATGGCACCTTTCGCATTTGCATACTTGACAGCTTCTTCATAAGCTTTCTGCCTGGTGTCAGAAGATATACTTCCGAGGGACATGCTGATCACATCAGCTCCCATATCTGCAGCTTTAATCATTCCTTGAATCGTAGATTGCTGATTACCGATTCCTTGTGCATTCATTACTTTGATGCTGGTTACATTCACGAAAGAATTATTTGGTATAAGTGATGCAATACCAATTCCATTATTCGAGATGGCAGCGGCAATTCCTGCGCAATGTGTTCCATGCCCTAATGGATCCGTATCATTTATTGGACCTGCAGAAGCAAATTGTGCAGCAAGGTCTTCATGTTTTGCATCAACACCTGAATCAATGATGGCAATAGAAACTTTTTTCTTTGGGATTATACCGGAGCCCAATAATTGATGCAATTGATCTCCCTGTATAGCGCCCCATCCCCATTGCTTGCTGACCATAGGGTCATTGACCTGGCTGGCTTTCGTTAATGCAATGTCATTATTGTTCTCCAGAATTTCAACTTGAATAAATTCATTATATTCTACATAAGCAGTGGCTTGAACCCGTTTCAGTTCACGGATGATCTCCATGGTCTTTTTCTCAGATTGATCTGGAATACCAACAACGAGGAATTCGTCTAATCGGCTTATCGTTGGATCGTTAGGTTTAAATGCTGGCTCAATGGTCAATCCGTATTTGTCGATGAGTCGTTGATAGCCGGTTGGAATCGTACCATCAGTAGTTTCAACAAGCAATTCGAATTGATCATCTACAGGTGTCTCGCTTTTTTTGGCCTCCGGAAACGTAGCGTATAGCATATTAAATCCCACAAATTGTATAATGCCATACACTACAATACCAAGGACAAGAACCACAATGGCGCTATGCCTCAAAAAATTAAAGAGTTGTGAAATAATACCTAAAATGGCAAGGTCCCGAAACAGAATCAAAAATTTATAGGAAAGGGTAGCTTCTGTAAAAACAAGTGATACCAGGTATACCAGGAAGGATACCAGGAATAAGGTGCTCATTTTGCGGCTAATAGATCGGTTTTCCTGAAAATAAAACCAAAGGATCAATCCTACCAGGGAGAGGATATAACTGATGGGATATAAAAGGTTAAGCATAAGCGAAGTACAAAAACTGAACTCAAGTTAGTGTTTTAGGTGAATAGCCTGAGGTAACCTTAGACCAAAACAAGCCGTAATCCGCTAAACAGTTGTTAAGTAATCGCTTACTTTTGCAGCCTGTTTAACCAAATGCCTCATTTTTGGTTTAACACCAGACAACAGCAAGACAAATTAAATAACAGATTATGAGTGAAAAGATACACTGCCTGATAATTGGCAGCGGACCAGCCGGTTATACAGCAGCCATATATGCAGCGAGGGCAGGGTTGAAACCAGTGATTTATACAGGCATCGAACCTGGAGGGCAATTGATGATTACAACAGAAGTTGAAAATTATCCGGGATGTCCAAAAGGGATTCAAGGCCCGATGATGATGGATGAGTTCAGGGAACAAGCAGAGCGCTTTGGAACGGATGTCAGGTATGCCGTCATTACTAAAGTTGATTTCACAGGTCCAGTACATAAAGCATGGACCGATGCAGGTGATGAATTACATGCAGATGCAGTAATTATTTCTACCGGCGCCAGTGCGAAATGGCTTGGACTAGAATCTGAGAAGAGATTAACGAACAAAGGTGTTTCTGCATGTGCTGTTTGTGACGGATTCTTTTTCAGGCACATGGATGTCGCAGTAGTAGGTGCGGGTGATACAGCAGCTGAAGAGGCTATGTACCTGAGTAAATTATGTCCCAACGTCCATTTGATAGTAAGACGTGATGAAATGCGTGCCAGCAAAATCATGCAGGACCGACTTTTGAAAACATCGAATATCATCGTTCACTGGAATTCGGTTACGGAAGAAGTCATTGGGGAGAATGATGTTGAAGCTATCCGGATCGTAAATAATTTGACCGGTGAAAAGACCACAATACCCGTAAAAGGATTTTTTGTGGCCATAGGACATAAACCTAACACAGAGATTTTCAAAGATTGGCTTGAAATGGATGAGGCAGGTTACCTGATCCCGGTAGCAGGCACCAGTAAAACAAAAATCGAAGGGGTATTCGTATCAGGTGATGCAGCCGATAAAGTATATCGTCAAGCTGTAACAGCAGCAGGTACGGGTTGTATGGCCGCCCTCGATGCAGAGCGCTATCTTTCCGCCAAAGCCCATCACGCATTAATGGAAAGCAAATAGATCATTATATTTATTACAAATTCATAGTATTCACACACAATCCACACTCTCTCTTCAATTCACGACTGACGACTGACGTTTCACAAAACTTCCAGGACTCATCACTCACAATTCACCACATTTACCAATCCACAGAAAAAATCATGTCCACAACAACCCGATTCCGCCCAGGTGTCCTTCATGGTCAGGAAGTTACCGAACTGCTTAACCACGCCAATGAAAATCAGTACGCCTTACCAGCAGTCAATGTGATTGGTACAAATTCAATCAATGCAGTATTAGAAACAGCCCAATTGGTGAAGTCGCCGGTGATGATCCAGTTCAGCAATGGTGGTGCTGTCTTCAACGCAGGTAAAGGGTTGAATAATGATGGACAGCGTGCAGCAGTTCTTGGAGCAATCAGTGGGGCGGAACATGTTCATCGTATGGCAGAAGCTTATGGTGTGACAGTATTGATGCATACAGACCATTGTGCAAAAAATCTGTTGCCGTGGTTTGATGGGATGTTGGATTTTCAGGAAAAATATTTCAGCAAGCATGGTAGACCACTCTATAGTTCTCATATGTTAGATCTTTCTGAAGAACCGATCGAAGAGAATATCGAAATATGTGTTTCCTATTTCAAAAGAATGAGCGAAATGGGGATGACTTTGGAAATAGAACTTGGTGTTACAGGTGGGGAAGAAGATGGAGTAGATAATACCGGGATAGACAATTCAAAACTTTATACACAACCTGAAGAAGTAGCTTATGCGTACGATGCGCTTAAAGCAGTAAGTCCCAACTTCACTATTGCAGCCGCTTTTGGAAATGTACATGGTGTATACAAACCAGGTAATGTTTCCCTCAAACCAATTATCCTGAAAAATTCACAGGATTATATCCAGGAGAAATACAACACCGGCCACAACCCGATCAATTTTGTATTCCACGGAGGTTCAGGCAGCACACAGGAGGAAATCAGGGAGGCCATCAGTTATGGTGCAGTCAAGATGAATATCGATACTGATATGCAATGGGCATTCTGGGATGGCGTCCGCGGCTATTACAAAAAG
>DASXWI010000086.1:0-2869 GCA_036503755.1 Saprospiraceae bacterium
ATTACGATTTCAAACCGTCATATTAAGGGTGTGACACTCGCTTGCGGGTGTCACACCCTTAATTCTACCACCACCACCACCCATTTTGACTGTCGATTTAAGCTTTAGCTTAAACGGTAAAGACATAGAAACCCAGGTAGGTATGAAGCAAGTTGCATCTGTTATGTATCTATTTGCGATTAATTACCTCCTCAGCCCATATTAAAATGAAGTTCTCCTAAGGAGCTATAACAGGCTAAACGGCCAAGTTAAAAAATGAGGTTAAAACCGGCCTTCTGGATATATTCTATTCCTCCCCAAACATAAAAATCGAGCAAATTCGGTAGTAATTTGGATAATCCGCTGATATTGACCCCTGCTCTCCGCTCCAAATTGACCCCCCGACCGAACCCTCACTTTTCATACCTGTTTGATACCTGATTTTGCGGTTACAAGTTAATCATTCCAGTTCATTGTCTTTGGCGATTTTGCCTTTCGTTTTCCGCAACGATTCACCCTTCAGTTCCACCCTGTGAGCATCGTGAACGATCCGATCCAGAATGGCATCTGCTACGGTTTTCTCCCCGATCACCTCATACCATTGTCTGACAGGTAACTGAGAAGCGAATATGGTGGATCGCTTTCCATGTCGATCTTCGATGATCTCCAAAAGCGTTAATCTGGTATGCGTATCAAAAGGCTGGATGCCAAAGTCATCAAGGATCAGGAGATCCTGTTTTTCGATTTTGGCCAATTCCCGGATGGATGATCCATCCGCCTTAGCCATTTTGATCTGATTGAATAACCGGAGCGTATTGGAATAGAGCACTTTAAAGCCGAGCTGACACGCTTGGTGTCCCAATGCAGATGCCAGATAGCTTTTACCGGTTCCTGTTGGACCTGTGATAATCAGGCTTTCCTTTCGAGAGATAAACACACCCTCAGCCAACCGATGGATCTGATTCTTATCCAGTCCACGATGTTCGCTGTAGTCAATGTTCTCGATCATCGCACTGTATCGGAACCGGGCATTCTTCAGACTTCGTTCAATACTCCTGTTATGGCGGTCATCCCACTCATGATCGATCAGGAAGCCTGTGAGCTCGTCCGGTGTAAATTGATCTGTACGACCTTTTTCAAGGCAACCGGCAAAAGCATGATGCATGCCCAGTAGGCGCATGGCTTTCATTTTGGTTAAAGTTTGTTGATTACTCATGTTGTTGTTGGTTTGTGATAGAATGATGTTTATTGATAGTATTCATGTCCCCGGATGTTATCATGGTCTGGCATTTCCTCCGTCTCAGCAATCTCTTCGATATGATGTCGGTCCCAGTGTTTATCCAGGATGCTGACGATAATCGAGTACGTATAGGTCTGGTATTCCAATGCACGACCACAAGCCTGGATCAATCGTTCTTTACCTACTTTTCGCTGAAGGCTCAGGATGCCCGCGCAGGATCGGTAGGCTTGTTCGGGATGAGTTTTGTTTTCCAGCACAGCTTCAATAAATGTTTTAACCGACTCTCCAATGGCTTCTGCTTCCCTGATAAACTTTTCTGGTGACCATTCGGATAAATAGCGGTGGGTACTCGCCAGATGTTCTGGATTTGTAGTGTACTGGTAGCGCCTCTGATCTCGTTCATGGGAGGCAATTCGCTCGTAGTGGCTGAAAATATCTACACGCCTGGAGTTAAAGTACAGTTTGACTTTGCGTCCGATGAAGGCATAGGGCACACTATAGTAGTGCTTATCCACACTGAGATTCACGTGACCGTTTTTCATCACGGTCACCGATTTGGATTCCAGGAGTTCAAACCTGTATGCCGGTAAGGGCTGGAGGGTCTCTCGTTCCACTTCTTCAAAAAGCTGTCTGCGGCTATAATGGCGGTGGGTGAACAACCTGGTATTGTACAGTTCTAATTGTTGTGTAATAGCCTCATTTAACGAATCCAGAGAATGGAATACATGTTGATCGAGCGCAGCATAAATGCGGCTGTAGCTAATCTTGACAGCACCTTCCACGAGTGATTTGTCCTTCGGTCGATACGCACGAGCAGGAATCACAGCCAATCCATAATGCTCAGCAAAAGCAGCGAAACTTTCATTGATGATCGGTTCATACTTACTGCTTTTGATGACGGCACTCTTCAGGTTGTCAGGAACGATAGCTTTGGGCACCCCTCCAAAATAATGCAGGGCATTCTCGCAACAACGGATTAAGTCTTCCCTTTTCTGTGATGGAATAGCCTGTACAAAAGTCAGCTGACTGCATCCAAGGACAGCAGCAAACACTTCTACCTCCTTTGTCTCCCCACTAAGGGGATCAACCAGATGCAGCTTTTTGCCTGCAAAATCGATGTACATCTTGTCTCCGGCCTTATGTTCCATATGCATGACCGGTTTGACCTGGTTGGCATACTCACGGTAATGTTTGAAGAACTGCGTATGACCATATCCATCCGGATGTTTCGTCTTATACTCTTCCCATATACGGGTGAGGGTATATCCACGACGTTTAAGTTGCTTCTCCATAGCAGGAAGTAGCGCTTGGAGTTGTTCAAGCCGGGGATCTGACTGTATGTCTGTCAGTCCGGTAAAGAGCGCGTCGAGTTCACTGTCGCTCATGCGCTCTATATCCTCCCAGGCCAGTTCTTCGACAATAAACTGACGGATATACCGCTTCACCGTATTACGGGATACTCCACATAGCCGGCATATTGCCTTCAGGCCAACGGATTGATGATGATAGCCAAGGATTTGTCTAACTTTAGTCATTGAGATTGTTTTGTTGGCCATAGGTTCATGTTTTTTGAGTCCAAAACACGAACTTTTATGGCTGCAAAAACAAGCCTCAGACAGATAGGAACAGGGGGGTCTATTTGCTCCGGAA
>DASXWI010000087.1:0-11942 GCA_036503755.1 Saprospiraceae bacterium
TCTTGCGAATAGTCTCTTCAGCTTTTTCCCGAATGGAACAAGTATTTAGCAGGATTAAGTTGGCTTCTTCAATATCACGGGTCGGCTGGTATTTGCAGTCGGATAGGATAGAAGCGACAATCTCACTATCACTGAAGTTCATCTGACATCCATAACTCTCTATATAGAAACGCTTGATATTGGTGTTATTAAGAACCTCAATATCAGGACTATAGAATGCTTCTCCTTGCCTGGATTCGTCGATGGTTTTGATGTTGGAAACGATTGGATTCATATGTTTAAAGGGCGGTAAAGATAAGGATTATCTGCCATTTTGACACATGAGGTAATAGATAAACCATTGATTTTCATTGCTTGTCTTGCTTTAAAATGCCGTAATTTTGGACGCTAAAGGAGAATGTTCATGACTACCGATACACTTAATCAGTCCGGATTGTTTATCTCACTTGAGGATAAATATGGAGCACACAACTATCATCCACTTCCGGTGGTCCTCACAAAAGGTGAGGGCGTTTTTCTCTGGGATGTAGAAGGCAAACGGTATTATGACTTTTTATCCGCTTACAGTGCTGTTAATCAAGGTCATTGCCATCCTAAGATTATCCTCGCCTTAACTGAGCAAGCAAGTCAACTGACTTTAACTTCAAGGGCTTTTTATAATGATAAGCTTGGGCCTTTTGAAAAATACATCACCTCCTATTTTGATTATGATAAAGCACTCCTGGCTAATTCGGGTGTAGAGGCTGTAGAAACGGCAATTAAACTTTGCCGTAAATGGGCTTACGAAAAGAAAGGGCTCACTGATCAATCTGCAAAAATTGTCTTTGTTGCCGGCAATTTTCATGGACGCACGATGGGTGTCATATCCGCTTCAACTGATCCTTCAAGTACTGGTGGCTTTGGGCCTTATATGCCTGGGTATATCATTGTTCCATATAATGATAAACAAGCTATTGCCGAAGCTTTGGAAGATGCTAATGTAGCAGGTGTATTGGTAGAGCCAATTCAAGGAGAAGCTGGCGTTGTAGTTCCGGATGCCGATTATCTTCCATTCATTCAATCAATCTGCCGTGATAAGAATGTCCTTTTTATTGCGGATGAAGTACAAACCGGAATAGCAAGAACAGGTAAGTTGCTCGCCACTTGTGGCAATTGTTCCTGCAAAGGGTTTTGTGAGAATAAACCTGAGGTAAAACCGGACATACTCATTCTTGGTAAAGCATTGTCCGGAGGTGTCCTACCTGTATCAGCTGTGCTTGCTAATGACGAAGTCATGCTCTGTATCAAGCCTGGTGAACATGGTTCTACTTTTGGTGGTAATCCGTTGGCTTGTGCAGTGGCTATGGCGGCACTGGAAGTTATTAAAGAAGAAAGATTGGATGCCAACGCAGAAAATTTGGGTAAGATTTTCAGAAAACGCATGCAGGATGTCATCAACAAATATCCGATTGTCTTATTGGTAAGAGGGAAAGGGCTACTCAATGCAATAGTGGTAGATGATGATGAAGAAGGTCACCTGGCATGGAATATTTGTTTGGCACTTGCCGCAAAAGGGTTACTTGCTAAACCCACACATGGCAACATCATCAGGTTTGCTCCGCCATTGGTTATGACCGAGGATCAACTTCACGAATGTTGCGATATCATTGAAAGTGTGATTGCGGATTTTCAAAAGGTCAGCTAAGAAGTTCTCGATTTATTGACATGACTAGCATTATGAAATTACAATCTACTTCTGATCATTTGGTCAATATCCTTTACCTGGTCGATCAATGATCTTTCCCCGTCATTATAAATGACATAGTCTGAAAGTGGAATTTTCTCAACGTCAGGCCATTGATTCTTCATTCGATCAAGGACATGCTCTCTTGAAACATTATCCCGCTGGATAACTCGATTAATCCTGATTTCCTCATCTGCAACTACCAGAATGACACTTTTCATTCGATTCGATAGATTCTCTTCAAACAGGATCGCACTCTCTTGAATGAGATATGGCGCTTTCTTTTGAGTTTCCTCAGATGCCCATTGTTTCAAATCTTCATACACAGCAGGGTGCACTATGCCATTCAGTTTCTCTAACAGGGCCTGGTCATTGAACACAAGTGATGCAATCCATTTACGGTTAAGCACCCGGTCTGAAGTATAAGCTTCGGGACCAAATAAGGAGGTTATTTTTTGACGAAGTTGATCATCCGAATGCATCAGTTCTTTAGCCCTGTTATCTGATTCATACACCGGAATGCCCAACGTACGAAATAGGGCGGCTACTGTCGATTTGCCTGAGCCAATACCTCCTGTGAGTCCGATGAGATTCATCATGTTGTAAAATTGCAAAGAATATTAAGATTACCGTATTTCTTCTTCATCCGTAAAGATGACAGAAAACCCAAGGTGTTCTTCGTATTCTTTGAGGGTAGTAAAATCCATGTGGCTGAATTGATGCAATGCCTCCATAACATCTTGCTGGACCGTGGATTTCCTGAATCCTAATGTTAGGGCAGCATGATCTTCAAATGTCTCTTCTAAAACGTGGATAGTATGGTTCTTACAATAGTTGAGAAACGATGGAAAGGATTCATAGGATAAAACCACTCGTACCTTTGCATAAATTGTACGTTCGATAATTACAGCAGACAGTATAGCATTGGCCGTGCTCGTTTTATAAGCTTCAATCAAGCCTGGTATGCCAAGCTTTGTACCGCCAAAATACCTGACTACAATGACCAATACATTTGTCAAATGGTTTTTGATCAATTGCCCAAGTATGGGTTTTCCTGCTGATCCTGATGGTTCCCCATCATCATTGATCCTTTCTAATGACGCTTCAGGATGAAGGCGCATTGCGGAACAATAATGCCTTGCCTTCGGATGCTCTTTTCTGATTTTTTCATGAATGACTTGAGCCTCAGCTTCTGAATGAATTGGAAAAGCATAAGCATAGAACTTGCTTCCTTTATCCATAAAGTAACCTTCTGCTGTAGTTGCAAGCGTGAAATATTGGTCTTTCAATGAGGTAAATTATGAGCGTAAGCTATAATGAGGATGGATGCACAAGCGAAACCAATTCCAATCCATTTTAACCGGTTCAGGCGTTCATTAAAGATTAATACTGCGAAGAAAGTAGAAAGCAACAACACAGAGATATTGATCATTGGATAAAGAATCGATCCTTTCCATCCGAGGTTGAGCATACGGAGTATTAGGAAAATGGAAAAGAAATTTGGAACACCTAAGAGGATACCTGCCACTACATCCTTGCCGGTAAGATGTAATTTTCCTCTTGTTAGGTTTATTCCCAATGCTAGCCATCCAACAATAGCCGCTATTCCAAATCCATGTGTAGTAAAGGCAAGTTGTTCTTGCCCGACAATTCCAGTTTTCTCTACATAATAGAGCAGGATTTCTATGGCAGCAGAGAACAATAAAACAGCAGATAGAATGACGGAGAAGGAGCCGGAAAATTTGAAAGAAAGTTTATCGGTTCTTTGGTTGATAGCAATGATAGCGATAAGAGCCATGATAAGTCCGGACATCTCCAGCATGCCAAAATGTTCTTTGAACAGAATTACTGTAAAAGAAACCGTTAGAATGAGTGACATCCGTTGGATTAAGGTCGTCAATGTGATTCCTGCTCGCTGGATCGATCTAGCCGTGAGATTAAACCCACTGATAAAAAGGATACCCAGAAGGATATCATATTTGAACCAGGGTGATCGTAATACTGTTCCTGAAAAAGGCCATTCCAACGTAGGGTTGAGTAAAGCTCCTAATATCAAGCAGACTGTGTAGTTTATAACGATTGCATTGAAGGTGTGAATTTCGTAGCGGGTAAAGAGTTTAAAGACAACTCCCAGGAAGGTCGTCACCAGGATACACCACACGAACTCCATACACCGGTTGATTTTAGGTATTGTTAACAGGTCAAAATTAATTTTTTGACAATCTTTGTATCAGGTTGAAACACATCAAGTATTGATTTCCACCACTTTTTACGTAAAAAAGTACCCTAATATCTCAAACGTGGAGCAAAGCCTAAGCCAATATGATGCCGTAATTGCCCGGTGCAAAGACCTTTTTCTTCGAAAGAATAAGGATTATGGTACCGCCTGGCGCGTGCTGAGGCCGACATCTCTTACTGACCAGATTTATATTAAAGCATCCAGGGTCCGCAACATCGAAGAACAAGGTACCCGTAAAATTAGTGACAGGGTAGAGGATGAATATGTGGGAATGATCAATTATTGCCTCATGGCTTTGATCCAGCACTCATTGACTAGCGACGACAGACAAGATATTCCATCAGCGGAGATCTTACCTCTTTATGATTCTTTCGTTGAAAAGACCAGGCAACTCTTTCGAGATAAAAACCACGATTATGGAGAAATCTGGCGTGACATGCGTATCAGCAGTTATACAGACCTCATCCTTATGAAATTGCTCCGCATCAAACAGATTGAAGATAACCAGGGGCAATTACTGGTTTCTGAAGGTGTCGATGCCAATTACATGGACATCATTAATTATTGTGTATTTGCCTTAATCCGATTAGAAGAAAAACAAGCCATATGACTTTACAAACACTCATCCTGTACATCGCGGTTGCCGCCGCCATTCTGACCGGTGTGATCGGTTTACTCAAGAAGGGACATAAACATTGGGTGATGACTTTCCTCCAGAATTTTACAGGCATCCTGTTTATAGTTTCAGGCTTAGTAAAAGCTATTGACCCTATGGGTACCGCGTTCAAGATGCAGCAATACTTTACTGAATTTGAATACACATTCAAGGCAACATCCGCGAGCTTCCTGGCCCCGTTGTTTCCTTTTTTAAGTAATATATCCCTGTTGTTTTCAGTGGCGATGATCGTCTTTGAAATTGTATTGGGCCTAATGCTATTGCTAGGGCATAAAAGCAAATTGACGAGTTGGATGTTTTTAGTATTAGTTCTCTTTTTTACAATGCTGACCGGGTTTACATTCCTTACAGGATATGTGCCTGGTGACGCTAATTTTTTTGACTTTTCTGCCTGGGGCCCATATACAGAAACAAATATGCGTGTCACAGATTGCGGATGCTTTGGTGATTTCATTAAACTCGTTCCTAGAATATCTTTCTTTAAAGACCTTGTATTGCTGGTACCGGCCTTTTATTTCATTTTCAGGCATAAGGACATGCACCAGCTCTTTACACCTAAGACACGTTCCTGGATTGTAGGGATTGCAACCATTATTTTGCTCCTTTTCTGTTTGCGTAATTTTTACTGGGGACTTCCGGTCATTGATTTCAGACCCTTTAAAGTTGGCACTGACTTATACCAAAAGAAAACAGCAGAAGAGGAAGCTGCTGCTTCAGTGAAGGTGATTTCAATGAAACTGAAGAATAAGCAAACCGGTGAGATTAAGGAAATAGCGTATGAAGCCTATATGAAAGATTGGGCATCCTATCCTAAAGAAGAATGGGAAACGATAGAGCAGGTTAAATCCAAGCCGGCTATAGAAGCAACTAAGGTTAGTGAATTTTCAATCATTAGTCCTGATGGTTTTGATGTTACTGAAGATATACTTACGGATTCAGGGCATGTATTCCTGATCGTGGCTTATAAACTTGATGGTGAAACGAGGCAGGAAGAAGTTATGGTGCCGGATACCACTTGGCAAATGGATACCATCACCACTGGAGATAGTGTCATGGTGGTAAAGCGTATTGCTTCTACAAGCACAAGGAAAGAAATGAGAGAAGTATATGCCTGGGATAAAAACTACGTGGCAGCTTATACAGATAAGGTCAATGTATTGATGGAGGATGTGATGAAGAAGGGAGCTAAAGTCTACGCTGCTGCAGGTGGGGCAGGAACTGAAAAACTCGCATCATTTAAGCAAGCCACTGGGAGCCCTTATGATTGGTATGAAGCAGATGATATCCTGCTAAAGACGATCATCCGGTCAAATCCGGGGGTGGTCCATATCAAGGGAGGAAAGGTCATGGAAATGTGGCATATTCGTCACCTTCCTAAAAGTCTTTCATTAGATTAATGAGGATTAAAGACTGAAAATCAGCATCACATTAAAAAATTTAGTATTCGTTATAGGTGAAGAGCACCAAATATGTTTATTTTTGCACGAATGTTCGTTGAATCAATCTGAGTCACATCCCATATGGTAAGTAGGAGAAGTATAAGGGTTAAAGTGATGCAATTACTGTATTCGCTGGATCGTGACCCCGGGGTAACTACAAAGGAAATACTAAAGCGCTATGACCAATCCGTGGACATGGCATATGAGAGCCTGTTGTTTAACCTCTATCAATTTTTAGAAATCATCCATCATTCTGTTGCAGACCGTGATAACCGGCTTGCCAAACTCAGGCCCGGCCCGGATGATCTGCTTTGGAATGCAAAGCTTTATGAAAATGATCTTATCCAGAGTCTGGTAAAAAATAAAGCACTCCGAACCTATTTTGATAAGCGATCCTTTTCGACTCGACTGGATCAGGAACTGGTGATGAAGATGTACAACACCTTCTCCAAAACCCCGGAATACAGGGCCTATGTGCTTGGCGAAGTAGAGGAAGCTGCCCACCGGGAGTATCTCCTCGACATCTACAGGAATCTCCGTAAAAATGAGATCTACGAAGAAATCGTGGATGACCAGTATGCTTTCTGGCAGGAAGACAAATCCCTGGTGATTGGTGCATTGAAGAAAATCATCAAGCAACTTCCGGAGGCCAAAGAAAATTTCTACGAAGAATATATGCCTGATGATGATACCGTCAAAGAATTTGGACGGCGTCTGATTGATATTACCATGGAGCAAGCTCCTGAATTGGAAAAGCTAATAGAACCCACACTAAAAAACTGGGATATGGAGCGACTGGCTGTACTCGATGTGATTCTTATCAAAATGGCCTTAGTTGAGTTTCTCTATTTTCCAACAATACCGACTAAAGTTACCCTCGATGAATACGTGGATATCTCCAAGGAGTACAGTACGCCAAAGAGTAAAGATTTTGTCAATGGGATTCTCGATAAGCTGATGAAAAATATGCTCGAAGAAGGCAAGATTAAAAAAGAAGGTAGAGGCCTGCTGGAAGAATAAGTTATTTGATTTTACATCTGCGAATCCAGTAAGCTGGATTCGGTTTATTTGTCAACCATAGCATCATCCTGATGAAGGAAAAAGTACTAATCCTCGATTTTGGGGCGCAATACACACAATTGATTGCCCGTCGCGTCCGCGAGCTGGAAATTTACAGTGAGATTATTCCTTATCATGCTTTGCCTGCAATCATTCCGCAGGAAGTAAAAGCGTTGATACTATCGGGTAGTCCTTTTTCAGTGCGTGATGCCAATGCGCTCCGACCTGATCTATCAGCATGGGTTGGTAAAGTACCAATCCTTGGTATATGTTATGGTGCTCAATATATCGCAGACGTATTCGGTGGTAATGTAGCCAGGTCAGATAAACGTGAATATGGCAAAGCAAGACTCCACCTCATAAAACCTGATCACCCATTCTTTTCCGGTATCCCACAGGGATCACAGGTATGGATGTCACATGGAGATACGATACTTGAATTACCTGAAGGATTTGAATTGCTTGCAGAAACAGATAGTATTCCGGTTGCAGCTTACGCCAGCAAACCGGGTACACATGAAAAGATGATTTGTTGCGTGCAATACCATCCTGAAGTAACACATTCGATTGATGGACATTTGTTGTTGTCCAATTTCCTGAGAGGAATTGCTGGACTGAAAGAAAGGTGGACTCCGGATTTATTTATTGAAGAAACAGTCCGCACTTTACAGGAACGCATTCAAGGTGAAGAAGTCCTTATGGCCCTTTCAGGTGGTGTGGACAGTACGGTAGGAGCGTTGCTTCTGCATAAAGCCATTGGCGATAAACTCCATTGTTTTTTTGTGGACAACGGATTACTTCGTAAAGATGAGTTCCGTCAGGTATTAGATAAGTATGCTGGTATGGGCCTAAAGGTTCATGGTATTGATGCCAAGCAAAAATTCTATGATGCGTTGGCAGATGTAACGGATCCGGAATTAAAGAGAAAAGCAATTGGTCGTTTATTTATTGAGGTTTTCGAAGAAGAAGCGGCAGCATACCCTGGCGTAAAATGGCTAGGGCAGGGAACTATATACCCTGATGTAATTGAATCCATTTCTGTACATGGTCCTTCGGTGACGATCAAATCTCACCATAACGTCGGTGGTTTACCAGAGCACCTGAAACTTAAAATCGTGGAACCGCTACGGATGTTGTTTAAGGATGAAGTGCGTAAAGTAGGAGAAGCCCTAGGGATTGCTCCTGAAATACTGGGAAGACATCCTTTTCCCGGTCCGGGACTTGCTATTCGGATCATCAGTGATGTTACACCAGAAAAAGTGGCTACACTTCAGGAAGCCGATGCGATTTATACAGAGATCTTGCACAAACATGGTTGGTACGATAAAATCTGGCAATCTGGTGCAATACTCTTACCTATATTGTCCGTTGGGGTGATGGGCGATGAAAGAAGTTATGAAAACGCTATCGCTCTGCGGGCTGTCAATTCAGTAGATGGTATGACGGCAGAATGGAGCAAAATACCACATGAAATACTCGCCGAAATTTCCAGTGAGATTATCAATAGAGTAAAAGGCATCAATAGGGTAGTTTATGATATCAGCACCAAACCGCCGGCAACGATTGAGTGGGAGTAAGGCGATAGCCTTAGGTCTGGCAATCATCATGGTGTATGCATGCAAGTCTTCCCGACAGCTTTCCACCAAGCCGACTGCTGACCCAACGCCCCCTCAAAAAGAAGAAATGGTAACACAATATGATCCTGTTAAGGATACTGTTGTGCTTGTTCCACGAAGCACGATCAAAGTGGATACCCTCCGGTGGACTGAAGATAAAACACCTCCGATTGTTTCAGATGAACCACCAGAACCAATCAAGCCAACCAAGAATGATTTAGCCCAGATTGCATTGCTCATACCTTTCAATGCAATGCAGGCAGATATTAGCGAACACCAGGACCCGAAACTCCACAGGTTCATCCAATATTATTCAGGTGTCAATATGGCTTTGCGCAAAATTGATTCATTAGGATTGAATGTGAAGGTGAATAGCTTTGATGCTGAGGCATCTGGCTCCTCAATACCTAAGCTACTTGCGAAGGAAGAATTGAAAAAGGCAGATGTTATTGTAGGTCCCTATGATCGTGAAGATGTGGAAGCGATTGCTACATATGGTCTTACTCATGAAGTAATGGTGGTGTCTCCATGGCTTCCTGCATTTACTAATGAAACCGAGAATCCATTTCTGATCCAGATGTTCCCTGGCTTGAATACGCATGCGCAAGCCATCATGGAATTTATCAGGGATGAGATGCCCGACAAAAAAGTATATGTTGTGGCCAGGGATAATGCAACAGAATTGAACCGGGTTCAACTCTTCAAAAAAATTCCAGGTGTAATGCCTGAAGAATTACTTATCAAGGATAAGTCCCCTGATTTATTAAACACGAATGTTACAGATTTGCTGTCTGATGACAAAGGCTCCATTTTTATACTTCCATACTATTCGAAATCGGATGAAACTTTTGTCAATTCCTTTTTGCGAAAGCTTCATGCGGATACGACCACCAGGGAAGCAATCGTTTTCGGCTTGCCACAATGGACAGGGTATACCAACCTGAATCCAAATTATATGGAAAGTCTGAATGTCCATTTGAGTACTTCCTCTTTTTTGGATGTGTCAGATCCGGAATACCAGGACTTCAAAACCAGGTTTTTTTATCGATACCATGTAATGCCTGATCTGAATGCATTCCTTGGATATGACCTGATGATGTGGTTGGCCCGTCAGTTGACTGCGTATGGGCAGGAAGGATTGATTGGAAATATGGATGGAACTTCCTACGGTCTAGCGTCCGGATTTGATATAAGGCCAGTTTACAAATCAACTACAGGATCGAACGGTGAAATAAACACACCGCTGTATTATGAAAACAGGCGGATTCGTATCATACGGTTTGTAAACCAGGATTTCAAGCTCGTACGATAATTAATTTAAAGCAGACAAAGCCGTTGCGATTCTTTGTGCGGCGTCTGTGAGTTTGGCATCGGAAGTCGCATAAGAAAGGCGAATACATTTGTCATTTCCAAACGCAACACCGGAGACAGTACTTACACGCGCTTCTGCAAGCAGGTATAAACTCATGTCGTCTGCATCTTTCACATGATACCCATTTGTTGAAGTCCTGCCAAAGTAAGCGGAGACATCAGGGAAAATATAAAAGGCACCCTGGGGGCGATTAACCAGTAACAAGGGTATTTGTTCGAGTAATGAAATAATCAGGTCACGACGTTGATGAAAGGCTTTCACCATTTCATGTGTAGGCGTATGGTCTGACTCAAGTGCAACTGCTGCAGCTTTCTGTCCAAAAGAGGTTGCACCACTGGTGACCTGGCCCTGGATTTTGGTGCATGCTTCTGCGATCCAATCTGGTCCGGCAATGTAGCCAAGTCTCCAACCCGTCATGGCATATCCTTTAGACATTCCGTTGATGATAACAGTTCGGTCTTTCATACCTTCCATGGATGCGATGCTATGATGGCGTTGGCTAAAATTGATGTGTTCATATATTTCATCAGAGATTACCAGGACGTGCTCATACGATTGAAGCATGGCAGCCATCGCGCTCAATTCTTCATAACTAAAGACCGAGCCGCTTGGATTGCATGGAGAAGAATAAAGAATAAACTTAGTCCTGTCCGTGATGAGTGCTTCAATCTCTTCTGGCGAACTTTTGAAGTCTTGTTCGATAGAAGAATAGGCAATGACTGGAACGCCACCAGCCATCTTAACTATCTCATAATACGACACCCAATATGGAGCAGGAAGGATGACTTCATCTCCCGGATCAAGTAATGCCATGCATAAGTTGTATACACTTTGCTTCGCGCCGTTGGAAACGACGATTTGGTTGACGGTGTATTGAAGATCATTATCCCTCGACAGTTTATTGACGATAGCCTGGCGTAATTCCAAGAGACCGTTTACAGGTGTATATTTTGTATAACCTTCATCCAGTGCTTTTTTAGCGGCATCCTTAATATGAACCGGAGTGTCAAAATCAGGTTCGCCGAGGCTAAGATCGATTACGTCCTTTCCCTGAGCTTTCAACTCCCTGGCCATTTTGGCCATTTTTAGGGTGGCAGATTCCTGCATTTCTGAAACGAGCTTCGAAAGGGGGAGGGAGGTTGTAAGGCTATTCATCATGTTGCAGGTATATTATTTAATTTGGGGGCTAAGTTACCAACAGAATGAATAAAAAAGCAAAGGAATTAAAGGATAAACAGGAGCAGTCCCTCTTAGGTGGCGGCCAGGATCGGATAGACCAGCAGCATGCCAAGAAGAAACTTACAGCCCGGGAACGGATTGAACTGCTCTTCGATGAGAACAGCTTTGAGGAGATCGGAATGCTTGTCGTCCATCGTACCACGGAATTCGGCATGGATAAACAGCAGTTTTATGGCGATGGAGTAGTGACAGGGTATGGAACCATAGACGGCCGGCTAGTGTACGCGTATGCACAGGATTTCACCATTTTCGGAGGAGCCCTTTCAGAAACGCACGCAGAGAAAATCTGCAAAATCATGGACCTGGCGATTGTGAACGGCGTTCCGATCATAGGGTTAAATGATAGTGGAGGAGCCCGGATACAAGAAGGCGTTAGGTCATTAGGAGGTTATGCTGATATTTTCTACAGGAATGTGAAAGCCTCCGGAGTTATCCCGCAGATCAGTGCGATCATGGGTCCATGTGCAGGAGGTGCAGTGTATAGTCCGGCGATGACTGATTTTACGATCATGGTCGAAGGCAGTTCTTACATGTTTGTCACCGGCCCCAATGTCGTTAAAACCGTGACCAATGAAGAAG
>DASXWI010000088.1:0-2193 GCA_036503755.1 Saprospiraceae bacterium
CCTGCTTCGTTTATGTCTCATTTTGAAACTTTCCTTCTTTTGGATAAGGCATCTGATGCAGAAAAAGAAAAGACATTGCGGGAGGTCTATGAATATTCGCAAATCCATAGCTCATTGGTCAACCAGGTAGGTTATGGAAAAAAACTTTATGAACATTTTCAAAAAACACACCAGTATGCAAAAGCTCAACCCTTATTAGAGCAGCTCCTTCAAAAAGCCATAGCCTCCAATAATGGCGTGTACATCTCTGGTATTGTAAATTCACTTTACGAAAACAGCAAAGCCATGGGTGATTTGCCCCAGGCGCTGATATACCTTGAGCGTTTTGGCGAAATCCAGGATAGTCTATTATCAGAAGAGAATACCAACCGGATCACTGAACTCAATATCAAATTTGAAACTGCGCAAAAAGACCATGAAATAGAACAACAAAAAGTCAGGTTGGAACAAACACGACGCAACCGGAATTTTTTTATCCTGCTTGCACTATTATTGATGGCCCTGGCTTCTACTGTGTTTGTCTATTTCAGAAACCGCGCGAGATCCCTTCAACGCATTGCAGAGCAAGAAAAAGTGATTCACCACCAGGAAACTGAAAGGCTGGTCAAAGAAAAAGAAGTTGCGGAGTTGACGGCTACGTTGGACACCCAGGAAAAAGAACGAAATCGCATTGCCCGTGATCTTCATGATGGCCTTGGCAGTACGATGAGCGGTATTTCCTCACAAATTGAATATTTACGCGCACAATCTTCTATTGATGGATTGGCCAAAGATCACCTGGGCCAATTGAAAGAGCTTGTAAAAGATGCTACAGCAGAACTTCGCAGAACATCATACGAACTCATGCCCGCTAAACTTCTTCGACAAGGGCTGGAACCTGCAATTCGTGATTTGTGCATGAACCTACTAGTCAAAAACGGTATTGATCCTACCCTCGAAATCAATACCGACCTCACTACCCTCTATCCTGAACAACAACTCACCCTCTACCGTATCATACAGGAACTGCTCAATAATATTGTAAAACACGCCGGAGCCAAACAGGTGTTGATTCAATTCACCCGCTTTGAAGACGAGATCTCACTTGTCATCGAAGATGATGGTAAGGGCTTCGATGTCGAAACGAAAAAACTGGAGGGGGGTCTCGGCCTCGGCAGCCTCGGCTCACGGGTCAACCTACTGAAAGGCTTCCTGGACATCGCCTCCACACCCGGGGAGGGCACGACGGTTACCGTCAATTTCAACCTCTAAATCATCTTGGATTGCAATGGACGAACTAAGTAGAGACAGGACGCGTCCTGTCTCTACTTAGTTCGTCCATTGCAATCCCCTATAGGAAAACCTTGATTTTTCAGTTTACAGGTTTGCCCATAGGAACAGCCAAAGGCGCTGCCAGAACTTTGTTCTGAAAATCCAACACCCCTTTGGTCCATTTCATCATCCCATTAATTCCGAAAACATGAAACGCAAGTTTAAATTGACTATGCCCCTCATTTCCCTATTTCTTACCCTCCACCTGTTCACCTACGGTGGAGGGTTTAATAGCCCTATATATGTTAAAATCACTGCTACTGGATCAGGAGATGGTAGTTCGTGGACAAATGCCATGACCAATCTTCAATTAGCTATTGACAGTGCTGATGTCGGCGATACCATTTATGTAGCTGCAGGAAAATATTTACCAACACGTTTGCTTGGTGGAGATCCTGTCAGAAGCCTGACGTTTTACATCTCAAAAGATGTCGTCATCTATGGTGGATTTTCTGGCGAACCCGGTACTGAAGGCAGCACAACCGATCGCGATCCCAAACTGAATTTAACAACCTTGTCGGGGGATACAGGTACTCCCAGTGACCGTTCGGACAACGTCTTTCATGTGGTATACTTTGATCATGTATCTGATACCACACGCCTTGATGGGTTCATTATAGCAGATGGTAACAGCTTTGGAGGAGGTGGGTTCGATGGTACTGGTACTGGTATTTTTAATAATGCAACTGTCACAAGATCAAATCCGATCATTGCCAATTGTATCATCCGTAATTGTTCTGCCCAGGAAAGCGGAGGAGGTATGGCCAATTACGCAGCTGATGGGGGAACAGGCAATCCATGGCTCATTAATTGTTCTTTCCAAAATAACGATGGCTCTGGTGGTGGTGGCATCATGAACTATACCGATACAGAAGGTGAAGC
>DASXWI010000089.1:0-4001 GCA_036503755.1 Saprospiraceae bacterium
TGCTTGTACATCGACCATTTGTATATTTTGCATAATGAATTATTTGGGGTATATAATTTCTCTTCCGATACTGGAATAATAAAAGTCTGACGGGATATCCTCAAGGTCGTAAATATTGCGACCGTCGAAGATGGCCGGCGCTCTCATGCGTGATTTGATTTGCGGAAAATCCGGCGTCCTAAATTCATTCCATTCGGTGACGATGGCCAGTGCATCTGCACCATCAAGTACATCGTACATATCCTCTGTGTAAGTGATATCACCATTAAAATATTGACTGAAATTCGGAATAGCCTCCGGGTCTGTCGCAGCGACCGTAGCTCCTTCAGTAATTAAATCCTGGATGATATCCATAGCAGGTGCTTCACGCACATCATCTGTATTGGGTTTGAATGCAAGTCCCCAGATCGCAATGCGGCGACCGCGAATGTTTCCGTTAAAATAATCTACAATCTTCTGCGCTAAAATATGTTTCTGTCTCCTGTTGACTTCCATGACGGCATCAAGGATCCTGAATTCATAAGCATGTTCCTTGGAAGTCAGATGTAATGCTTGTACATCTTTTGGAAAACAACTTCCACCATAACCAACACCCGGAAATAAAAATCGTTTGCCGATACGCGTATCGCTTCCGATGCCTTTGCGTACATGATCTACATTAGCACCGGTACGTTCGCATAGGTTGGCAATTTCATTCATAAAAGAAATCCGAGCAGCGAGGTATGCATTAGCGGCATATTTTGTCATCTCCGCAGAACGCTCATCCATATATAGAATTGGATTCCCTTGACGGACAAAAGGTTTATACAAGCGCTCCATTACTTGCCGGGCCTTTTGTGATGAAAGACCGATGACGACACGATCCGGTTTCATAAAATCATCAACCGCTACACCCTCGCGAAGGAATTCGGGATTGGAGACGACATCAAAGAGTTCAGGATCCAGTTTTTTAAACATGATGTCCCGTACTTTTTCGGCAGTACCTACAGGTACGGTGCTTTTATCAACGATCACTTTGTAAGAAGTGATCAGTCCGGATAATTCTTCCGCAACACCAAGGATATAGGATAGATCAGCAGTTCCATCAGCACCAGGAGGAGTGGGTAAGGCGAGGAACACAATCTGTGCGTCTTTTATCCCTTCTTCCAACGATGTGGTGAAATGTAAACGATCCTGCTCGATGCATCTTTCGAAAAGCACCTCGAGGCCAGGTTCGAAAATGGTGATTTTTCCGGCCTGGAGACTGGCTACTTTCGCCTCATTATTATCGATACAGGTGACATCATTACCGGTTTCCGCAAAGCAAGTGCCTGTGACGAGGCCTACATAACCAGTTCCAACTACAGCAATCTTCATAGGGGGGCAAAGATAGTCAGCAGAGGGCAGAGGGCATAGGGCATAGGGCAAAGAGCATAGGGCAGAGAGCATAGGGCAGATAGGAATAGGCAATAAGCATTGCTAAGAGGCAATTGAACAAAGGAAAATTATTGCACTAGTACAATTCAGAAAGGCGGTGAATAATCAACACCGGGGTTTTCGGAACCGCCTTGCCGAAGGCATGGAAGTGGAGGAACACAGGGGAAAGAGATTTTTGTAAAAAATCTGGCAGGGGCAAAAAGTCAGAATTTCCATAAGCCTATAATCTTCATAAGCCTATAATCTTCATAATCTTATAAGCCTTACTTCTGTACAATTAACGATCGTCTGCCCACAATCACCTTATTCCGATCCCGCATCACCAACGTATATTGTCCTGAAATCAAGCCTTCCAGAGATACTCGCCTATCCACCACAACTCTTGAGATCCTTATACCAGACGCATGTATAAATTCGATTTCGGCAACCGATCCGTCATCGGATAATTCAATAAAATGAGATGCCGGATTTGGATAGATGACTAACGAGTCGATATCCAACTTGGGAACAGCTGTTATCAACTTGATAATCTTATTTCCTTTTGAGAGTATCCATTTTTCCTGGTCAAAGAGAATCTGGCTGATTGGGTTCATTCCAACATACATGGCAAACCGTTGGTGTTCATACGTATGTTGAAATACAGTATCGGCTACAATCCCAAAACGATAAGCAGCAATGGGCAAAGGCATTTCAAAATAGGAGACCGATGGATCTGACTGGACCTGGTCGATCCAGAGGATCACCGAATCCTGTTGTTGTTCCCAGGTAACGGTATAGGAAGGATAACCTTCACCATAGAACCAATCCTCAAAAAAACCATCAAGCGTTTTTCCGGAAACTGCTTCAAGGTGATCTTGAAAATCATGCGTTCGTGCAAATCCTGCATCATGCTCCTCGAGGTAGTTACGACAAGCCTCAAAAAACGCGCTGTCACCTACTACCCAACGCAACATATGCGCGAGATAAAAACCTTTGTCATATGTAAGTCTTCCATCGAAAATCACAGAAAGGTCAGTTGTGTCCGTGACATAAACAGAGCCTCCGGGCTGACTTGTGATCGAATTGATCTTGGAAGTCTTCACACCATTCCATGCTGCTGGTCGTAAAGCCTCGACGGCCAGCCCTGACAGATATTCCGCCATGCCTTCGCTCAACCAAATATCTGTCCACGATCCAAAGGTGACATTGTTTCCAAACCATTGATGGGCCATTTCATGCGCGATCACTTCGAAATTGAAAAAACCCATAAAGGGTATCGTCTGCACTTCAAGTGCACCTCCGGCAGTGTACTGGGCATGTCCATATTTTTCATCCGCAAAGGGATAGGCGCCAAAGCGACTTTCAAAAAATTGCATGATATCCGGAGTAGCTGCAAGTTCAGGAGACAATGCTGCAACACTCTCCGGATATAAATAATGATATATCGGTAATTCCGTCCCATCCTGAAGCTGAACAGAATCTTTCACAAGCGTATAATTACTGATCGCCAGGTGCAACAAGTAGGTTGTCGCCACCGGATAGCGATGTTGCCAGTGGTGGATCCATTTTCCGTTTACTTCTTCAATGCCTTCCAGAGTTCCATTTCCAACGGCATATTGATCTGGAGGCGTAGTGACATACACATCCACAGAATCAATCTTATCTGTCAGGTCTCTTTTGCCGGGATACCAAAGCATATCCAATTCAAGGTCGGTGCTTATCACAGGAATTCCATTATGCAGCTCTTGTCGTAATGTACCTTCTGATTCAAATGAAATGGTGAGTGTATCCTGCTCACCGATCATCAGGCTTTTGCCAAGATCAATGGTGACAAGATCATCACTTCGTGAATGCAATAGTGGTGTATTACCCCGGAGTATATAATTTATAGCAAGATCATCCTGGTAATCCACCACAAACCGGTTGAGCTGATCAAGACGACTTGTAAAATAGTAAGTGATCTCACCTGCTACTTTGTTGATCGCAGGATCGATTTCAACATGCATCTCCTGGTAATGAACATCGGTTTCCGCAGCAGCAAAATTTCGCGTTGGCGGATTGATTTGGCTAATCCCATCAATGGTAAGGGACAAGCAGATGATGGCAAAGAAGCAATGCAGATAATGTCTGAGGATCATGCGCTATTGGATTGTAAGGCGTAAAAGGATGTATGCTCTAAAATAGCATAATCCTGTGAGCCATTATTTTCATGGACGGTCCCCGAGCTTGCCGAGGGGAAGGAAGAAGAGCCTTCTCTCTCATACGCACCGCTCTCTTCGCGCAGCGAAGAGGCGGTGAAAATGGGGGGGGGGGGGGGGGCCGCTTTGGTTGCCCTTCGACAAGCTCAGGGACCGAAGGCAATTTTAAAAGCTTATAAGCTGACCTTAACCTCCTAACCTCCTAAGCCCAACCATGCTGGCGGAGAAAACTCCATCCAGCGGCAGATTTTCCTGAGCTTCATAAGCCTTTACACGCTTAGGTTCGTTCGAAACATCTGTATCGCGATCGCCAGCAATAGGATTCCGAAAATTTTTCTCAATGCTTCTGTAGCGGGCTTCGGCAGTTTTTTGGCGAGCCATGGTGTGCTTTTAAGGACCACGAAAATG
>DASXWI010000090.1:0-8904 GCA_036503755.1 Saprospiraceae bacterium
CTGACAAGGAATCTGTGCGGCAACTGCCAGTTGCAACAACTCTCGGTATTTGGCAGGAATTTTAGATTCAGGGCCACTCAATGCTTTGAAGTTTTCCCAGGCACCAGGCAGAGCATAATCCGGAAATACTTTGAACATGACTGGCACAGTTCCAAATTGTTCTTCTATTTCCTTAATTGCTTTTTGATAAGCACTATTCGTTTGAGCAGATAATGACATTCCGCCCAAAATCAGCAGCATGGTCACGAGGACCAACCGAATGCTTTGTTTCATTACTTTTTTCATGATGTAGTTAGATTAATGTGATGAAAAATTTAAACTCAACAGGATGATCCTCAATCCTCCTACTGAGGCGTGGAATAAAAACCTTTCTTTTGGAGGAGGTTTCGCTCATCTTGCAGGACAAAGATCATCTACCCGTAGACAACGATCAATACCATATTTGTGGGACAAAGGATTGGGAAGGGAAGAGAATAGCTTTATTTCCGCATTTGGGGAAATGCTTTGTTTGCCGCTTCTGTAGCTGAATGCACCTGGAGTTTTTCATAGATACGCTTGATATGGGAGCGTACAGTCTCCAGCGCTATGCCACATTTATCTGCGATCATCTTATAACTGTGGCCTGAAACCAAAAGATGTAGTACTTCCTGTTCACGAGGGGCTAATTTGTCTAGTTCTTCACTAGGGGTTGTTGACTTAGGAAATAAATCAAGGACCTTTCTGGCAATGGACGATGTCATCGGTGCTCCGCCATGTACCACATCCAGGATGGCATCCTGAATTTTTTCATGCGGTGTTTTCTTGAGCAGATATCCGGAGGCTCCGGCCCGGATAGCTTCAAATACAGAATCATTATCCTCAAATACCGTGAGCATGATCACATGTACTTGGGGATATTTTGTTTTTATGATTCGCAAGCCCTGTAATCCATTTGTTCCGGACATTTCGATATCCATCAATACCACTTCAGGACGCAGGGTCTCCATATCCAGCGAGACATGGTCGCAATTTTCATATGCACCTTTAAGTTCAAAAGCCTCACTGGAATCGACTAGGTCCGCAATGCTATGTCGCAGGAAAATATTGTCTTCATAAATCACAATTCCGATAGGCATGGAGGTCGTGGTATTAAGATGATTAAAGGTACATGTGGGCTAAGGGTGGTGCAATACCATGATTATGGGGTTAAAGGTAATGTTAGCCCGATTGTTGTTCCTTCCCCTGGAGTGGAAACTATATTTAGCTCACCATGGATTTGGGCAGCCCTGCTCCGCATATTTTTCAATCCATTTCCGGAATAGCTGGCTTGCGGATCAAAGCCCTTGCCATTGTCGGTTATACTCATGTGAAGTTCCTGTTTTTTAGATTCAATCCGGATATGTGCTTTTGAAGCCTGGGAATATTTAGCCAGGTTGTTGATGGCTTCTTTAAATATCAGGTAAAAATCTTTGCGCTTATCAATGGGAAGTGACAGGTTATAACTTTCTTTATCAACATCCAGATGAAACGCAATCTGTGATGCTTCAAGCGTCTCAGAAGCATATTGGCGCATCCTCGTGATGATCATTTCCATCTTATCGTTTTTCGGATTGATGGACCATACAATATCACTCATGAGTTCCATGGCTTGTTGGGATGCACTTGAAATGGTGCCAAAGAGGTCCTTCGCTTTTTTAGGTTCAGGATTTTGTTTTGCCGCCATGCTGCTGATCATGCTGATGCTACTCAAAGTGGAACCAATATCGTCATGAAGATCCCTGGAGATCCGCAGACGGATCTGTTGCAATCTCAATAATTGATTAATCCTGATGCGGTAGGCTGCAAATAGAAGAACGCTGACCAGAATCGAACAAAGGAGATAGAACCACCAGGTTTTCCAGAAGGGTGGATGTACGATCAGCAGCACCATAGCACCTTCCTCATTCCAAATACCATCATTGTTTGCTCCTTTTACTCTGAATGTATATGTGCCCCCATCGAGGTTTGTAAATGTGGCGGATTGTTTTTCACCACTGTAAATCCAATTGTCATCGAATCCTTCCAACCTGTAGGCATATTGATTAAGGGATGGGTTTGTAAAATTTAGTGCTGCAAAATCAAGCGTGATCATATTTCTGCGATAGGACAGGTGTATGGGTTGTAAATTTTCTCCGTCCCGCATGACAGGTACCTCCTCATCAAATATTCTGACATTGGTTATGATTACATGTGGGATCCGATGATTGATCTTCATCATTTCAGGGCGACAATAACTAATCATACCTGTTGTGCCGAAATACAACATGTCATCATTGGTTCTTGTGACTGCACCTGAAAGACTGTGGGTTGGAAGCCCGTCAGTGATGTAATAATTTTTAAAGGTTTTGGATTCGGGTTCGAATTTACTCAACCCGTTATTGGTAGCAAGCCAAAGTATTCCTTGCTGGTCAGGTAGTATTGAAAAAACATCGTTATTACATAGCCCGTCATTTGTGGTGAAGGTTTTAAATGTATGTTGCTGAGGTTCCATCACGGCAAATCCGTTTTCAGTGGCAATCCACAGTTTGCCGTAGGGATCTTCATATAAATCATAAACACCGTTATCGGGCAGCGAAGCCGGATTGGATTTGTCGTGTTCATAATGTTTTATTTGTCCGCTTTGGGGATGGAGCCTGCATAATCCCCTGTTTTGCGAGCCAATCCAAATACTCCCATCTTTACTTTCAATCATGCTAAAGATCCTGTTGTCAGGTATGGAATTTGAATTCTGAGGATCATACGCATATTGCTTAATCTTGTGGCTATCCGCATTAAAATGATATACGCCGGAGGAATTTGTACCAAACCAATAATGACCTTGTTTGTCCTGAAGTATAATATGTGCACCCGGCACATTCGTACCAGCTGGCAGCGGTGCGGGATAGAATTTTTCTTTTTCCGGATCAAACAAACAAAGACCGGTTTTCATTCCTATCCACAGGCGATCAGTATCATCATAAAATACTTTGTATACTGTATTATCCGGTAATGAGTATACATTGTCCTCCTCATGCTGGTATAGTTTGAATGTATGGTGTTGCCTGTGATAATGAAATACGCCGGCACCAGGAACGGTAATCCATAATTGATCCGGATCGTTTTTGTCTTGTAGTATAGAAGAAGGCAACCTGTAGACGGAAAACTCAACGGAAGAAGCAGGAATCGGTATTGATGTAAACTGCTGTGTAAAAGGATCGTATTTATCAAGACCTGATGAAGTGCCCACCCAAAGAATGCCTGCGTTATCCTTAAATACATCAACAATGTATTCGTTGCCAAGACTTCTTCCATCAGATGGGTTATGGTGGAAATGGTGCGTAAATGTTGAAGTAGCCTTATCAAAAAGAGAAAGCCCGTTGCCATATGAACCTACCCACCATTTTCCGGGCGAGGCTTCGCAAACTGTTTTGATCACATGCTTGCGTGGATTGGTTTCATTTTCATCCGGCAGGTAAATTGAATGCAGTTCACTTCCATTGATATATATTTTTTGTAGTCCGCCGTACCAGTTTCCAATCAGGAAGGTGTCTTTGTCAAATGGCAACACGGGATGTACGGTTACATTGAGATTCCTTTCAAGACTGAAGGGGGTTGTTATTTCTTTATATAGAAAAGTGCTTTTATCGATGAGAAATACATAAACACCAAGATTCGTTCCGATCCATATCCGGTTTTTCTGGTCATCAAAAAGACATTTAATAGTCATTTCCCTAGCTGGCTGAAGGGGAAAGGATAGTAAAGGTTTGTTTTCGCTCCAACGATGTAATTGCGTTTTGGTAGCAAACCACACGCCACCATCTTTGGTTGGGATTACAGCATGCACCCGGTGTCGATCTATTTTTTCAACTGTATTGTCAAAACGAATCGTATGAAACCGACCATCTGCAAAATCGAAATAGCATAAGCCACCATTCGTAGCTGCCCAGATTCTATTGCCGGGATCTACACATAGGTCATTTATAATATTATTACATAGTGTCGCGCTGTCTTGTGGGTTACTCCGGTAATGTACAAAGTGACCGCCATCAAATCGTTTGATGCCATCCATAGTCCCAAGCCAGATAAAACCAAAGCTGTCCTGTGCGATCTTTACTACAGGAGTAGAAATGCCTTCTTCGTAATTGAAATGCTCAAAGGAGACATTGAGAGGTTGTGAAACTGCCAATGGGCAAGTCAAGATCCAGATGGCTACAAAGGAATATGAAAATATCTTATGATCTGGCTGTTTTGTCATATACGACCTTTACCTCACAGAAGTTTGAAACTTCGATGAAAATAAGAAGTTGGCCGTATTTATTCAAATTGATTTCTACCCACCCACACCCACACCCATACATCTTACCTTCTCACTATCTTGCCGTCTTACTTTCTTCATTCGACATGAGGGTCTACATTATTATCTGCTTCAGTTTTCTGATGACTGCACGGTCTGCTGCCCAGGAGTATCGCCGCTGGCAAATTAATCCAGACGGTTCCATCACCTGGCATATAAAGAATGATATTCCGCACAACGACCATATCGAAATGAGTGGTAAGCGAATTTCATGTGTCCTGAGATATAGTGTAGAAGAAGATGGCTCTTTTGAAGCCACACGGAGCCTGGTGTGGCCTACGATAAGGACTATTCCCAACAATACCCATGCGAGCCTTACCAGGCGGTATGCCATCGATGCCTTCGATTTTGTAACTGTTAATCAAAAGCCCATGCCACAAGAGGTGGTCCAGAGTATCACTTTAGATGGCACTTTGTTAGTGCGCAGTCAGGCAGGTAACGACCTTGCCCTCACCCGACGTTTTTTTCCGTCGATGGATGAGACAACCTATTGTGAATACTATGTAATACACAACCTATCTTCCAGGGCGTACAGGATTGAAATTCCCGAGTATAACACAATTTTTATCACAGATTCCATCCATGGTGTTGATGGATGTTATACGATTTATACGCAAATTACAGGCGATGGTTTTTATACTCTTGGCGAAAGGGATTCAGTGGTATTTTCAATGGCTTATATGGGGTGGTCTCGAGGAAGATCACATATTTCTAATGAAATAGAGTATGACTTTGAAAATCGAATAACGTTTATAAGTCAGACTGGTGATCACCTGATCCTGGAGACACCAGATACGGTGTTAAATACTGCTTTCGCTTTTGCAAAGGTCAGGGCTTCAGAAAGCATTTTTGAAACAAAAGGAGGATTGATGCATGGGCCAGGAGGGGAAGCTTATTATGCAGCTATCTGGGCAAATGATCAGGGTGAATATGTTGGTCCTTTTTTTCCATTTCTCGGAAATGATAATGGGAACAAAGCCTCTTTTAATGCCTACCAGCATTTTGCCCGCTTCATGAACCCGGAATTCAAACCAATACCAAGTTCGATCATTGCAGAAGGAACTGACATTTGGAATGGAGCTGGAGATAGAGGAGATGCTGCCATGATCGCTTATGGTGCTTCACGGTATGCACTGGCACGTGGTGATGAAGAAGAGGCTGAAAAATTGTGGCCATTAATAGAATGGTGTCTTGAGTATTGTCATCGTAAATTAAACAAGGAAGGTGTTGTTCTTTCAGATACAGATGAATTGGAAGGTCGTTTTCCTGCCGGGAAAGCGAATCTATGCACGTCATCTTTATACTATGATGCATTGATATCGGCTGTCTACCTTGGAGTGGACCTGGAAATAGATAAACGACAAGTAAACAAGTATTTAAAGCAGGCATCAGCTTTAAAAATTTCGATCGAAAAATATTTCGGTGCAAGCATTGGCGGATTTGAGACCTATAAGTATTACAAAGAGAATGATACACTACGCTCCTGGATTTGTATTCCACTTACCATGGGAATATTTGATCGCAAAGCGGGAACGATTGATGCCTTGTTTTCTCCACAACTTTGGACACAAGATGGACTGGCTACGATTTCCGGGGGAACAACATTTTGGGACAGATCCACTTTGTATGCGCTCAGAGGTGTGTTCGCAGCAGGAGAAACAGCGAAAGCGCTTGATTTTTTACACTATTATTCAAACCGCCGATTATTGGGAGATCACGTTCCTTATCCTGTTGAGGCTTATCCGGAAGGAAACCAGCGTCATCTTTCTGCGGAAAGCGGTTTGTATTGTCGTGTACTTACAGAAGGTTTATTTGGCATACGCCCTACAGGTTTTAAGTCTTTTGATCTCACGCCACAACTTCCTGCAGTGTGGCCATCCATGAGCTTACGACATATTCATGCTTTCAGTCAGGAATTTGATATCGTAGTATCCCGTTCAGGTGATAAATTAAATGTGGTAGTCTCTCAATGGGGAGAGGATATTCTCAATAAACTGATTGAAGCAGGAGAGACGGTTCAGGTTAGTTTTCCGGAGTGATTTCCCTCGACTTCAAAGTCGGGGCAATCCACCTATACCCCACACCTCTTACTTTCTTCCTGTCTTACTTTCTTACATCAGTTTTTTAGCAGCATCTCTACCCATCACTGATAATCGTTTATTCGGCGCCAGCTTAAGTGATTTTTCAAACTGAGCTAATGCTTCTTTAGGTCTTCCGTTTTCCAGAAGCCATTCACCATACAATTCATAAGAAGGTTTTACGATACTTGATGGTCCATAGGCATAGTCGGCTTCATCGTGCAATGCGGTAGCTTTTTTGAAGAAATTTTCAGTGGCGGTTGCATCCTTGTCAAGCCATGCACGCATAGCCCTTAATTCCATTTCCATTGTTTCTGCTTCGAGGAGATCTGTCCGGGTAGGTAATGCCCTATTGACATTACCACACATGCGGATACCTGTACCAGAGGTCTTGAGATCTTCAATGACTCGTTCATTGGCCAGGGTAAGGATATTGGAATCAAGCGCTTCTTTGTTGTTGGCATAGTAAGCTGCCATGCCATTGACAAAGTAATTTTTAGCACGAGCTACGATGTTGAGATCTTTTTGATCAACTTGGATATCAACGATCTTACTCTGGTAGTCATTTGTTTCAGCGAGATAAGTGGTTTTGAGTAAGATCAAATGAACGCGCGCACGAGGGCTTGGTAATTCGGTGCAGTATTGAAGCATGGTATCTACCATGGCTTTGGCTTTTTCCTTCTCTCCTAATTGTAATTGGCCGAATTGAAGCCAGTGATAGGCGTGATAGGCGAGTGCGTTGTTGTCTAGTTTTTTTCTTTCTTTTCTGGCTTGTTCTGCTTTCCACGAAACGATATTGCTGGAGACAACTTTATCCCAAAGTCCCAAAGCGAGATAGGTATGTGTCGGCATGTGCAGTGCGTGTCCTGCATCAGGTGCTACAAGGGCATATTTATCAGCAGTCTCAAGCGCGAGTGCTGCAAATTGAGGATCATCATAAGCATGAATGACATAGTGAAGGGCTCCGGGATGGTTAGGATTGCGTTCGAGTACTTCATAGGCAATAGAAGCCGCTTGCTTAAACGTCTCCTTATCCAGGGTAGTAGAACCCCAACCGTTGAGTGAAAGGCTATAAAATGAGGCTACTTCATCATTGCCAGGATATTTGACGTATAAAGATTTCATGTGTTCTGCATACAGGCTGTCACGGGTAGATTTATTTCCCGGGCCATAAAGGATATTGACACCACGGATAAAATCTTTTTCCAGATCTGTTTTTGCTTTTGCGATTCTCTCTTCCGGAGTAGGGGCAAGCCTATTTAAGATTTCATTTCCAATATCATAATCTTGTTCCTGCCATAATGGATGATTATGCGTCATAGCTTCTCCCCAATACGCCATCACAAAATCAGAATCGATTTTCATCACTTCCTGGAATGCTTCCGACGCATCTACATATTCAAAACTATGCAGTAATAACATACCCTTCATGAATACCGGCTGAGCTTCCGCCTTTCCGGTGGCTTCAAATTTGATTTCGCCAAGTTGGTTGACTACTACTTCTGGTTTTGGCCTGCAGGCAGAAAGGAAGGATATGGCAATAATAAAAAGGAAGTAAAATGAAGACTTGGATAACATGGCAGTGCAGATTCGTGGAACTCAAATATAATCAAGACATTTGAAGCATGCGCCTCAAATCATATTCTAACCCTAAATCAATGGATAAATCAATGTAGGTCAGCTTTTAGCTGGCAAGCAGATTTTAGCTTTCATCAAGGCAGCTACAATCTGCCCATCGATAGTACTGCTTTAGGCTTTTGATTTTATATACGTATTTGAAGCGCATGCTTCAAATGTCTAATGAAAACAGAACATTTAAACACCCACACCATCACCCACACTTCTTACTGTCTTACTCTCTCACTGTCTCACTGTCTACCTCAGCAATGTCACATCCCCTGCTAACACTTCTTCTCTTTCAACATTTCCATCTGTGTATTTTACCTTGATGGTATAGACATACACACCTGGCATCACAGATTCCTCTGCAAAATTTCCATCCCAAACAAAGGCCAATGCATCTGAATGGTAAACAAGATTTCCCCATCGGTCATAAATAGTGCCGTCCAATGCAAGTAATTGAAGATCGGAGCCAAAGCTTATGAAGAATCCGTCATTAATGCCATCTCCATTCGGAGAGAAAACATTTGGAATATAAATGTCTTTGTGAAACTCAGGTACAACACAATCGTCATCAGGCACGACATCCACATTTTGTGAAACAATACTACAAGGTGTTGTTACTTCTACACTATATTGTCCAATTGCATCAACTTCTATGGACGGGGATACTGAACCGTTACTCCATAAGTATTCAGCTATAAAAGGTTGTGACGCATCTAATATGATGATATCACCTTCACACCATGGTATTGTTGGATCGAGATCGAGATGTGGTACCCGATGATCAAAATCAACCTGGATAGCATCACTGACCGAACCGCAATCATTGCTTAATTGCAAGGAATAAGTATT
>DASXWI010000091.1:0-3789 GCA_036503755.1 Saprospiraceae bacterium
TGGCGATGCAATTGGCGAACTAAGCGGTTTGTCCTGGGCGACGGCAATGAATGAATTGCGCCTTGCATTAGCCCTAGCTGGTTGTCGGACGATTGATAGTCTTTTCATTGGTGAGGGCACCTATTTGCCAAGCCAACTAAATGGCAGGGCAAGTTCATTTGTCATTCCGGCAAACACAAAGGTCTTCGGTGGTTTTCCGGAAGGAGGCAGCCCGTTTTCATTACGCAATCCTGCAGCCTACGTCGCAGAGCTCTCAGGTGATATTGGCGTTGCAAATAATAATGCAGATAATGTCTATCACGTAGTAAGGGTTGATTCTGCAGCACAAGGGGCCATCCTTGATGGAGTTACCATCAGCCATGGTAATGCCAATGGTACAGGAGACAACAGCCAGGGTGCTGCTGTATTCTGCCTTGGTGGACTAACACTCCAGAATGTGATCATGGACAATAATACTGGACTCACCAATGGTCAGCAGATTCGCGTCAGGAATGCAATCGCCCATCTTAAACTAAAAGATTGTACAATCTATAGTCCTGATGATGCTTTCACGAAGTTGCTGAATACAAATGGCGGTCAGGTCACCATCCAGGGGAATACACAGTTTCTCAAAGAATAATTTCGTACAGCTGCAAACTCAATTTTTCCCTTATTTTGCAGCCTATGAAAAAACTGATCACCCTCTTTATTATTGGAGCTTGCTTTCAATTCATGCAAGCGCAGCAAGGACTCGTCGTCGGTGCCAATTTTATGCCTATGTGGAGCAACATTGTCAACCAGGATACCTGGGGCAACGGCCGGGAATATGATTATCTCCCTACATTCAGGACTTCCTATGGTATTGATGCGGGATACAACCTGTCAGACCATTTCGGATTGTTTACCGGCTATTGGTTTACAGACCTCGGACAGGATTATGAAGATTCATACGACGGTTCAGAATGGGAGCGCAAAGTGACCTTGAAATACAGCATGATCCCAATCATGGCTAAGTTTAATGGTACAGGTTCTAAAGTGAATTTCATCGGTGGCGCGGGTATACTCTTGGCTAATCTGAAAGAAGCGGATCAAGAATGGCTCCGCGATGGCGAGGAGTTTTCTCATATTATCACGATTAACAATGAACAATATGAGTTGGGTGCAGAAGATGTCACCGAGCGGTTTAATGATAGTGACCTTTTCGTTAACCTTGAGGTGGGTGCAAGAATTCTCTTTTCCGATAAGCTCTTCCTCGATGCCGCACTCAATTTCGGCTATGGCTTCGAAGACATCAATGACGAAGATTGGCAGATTCCAAATAATGCTGGCGAATATGATCCTTCCCACAATGCATTTGTAGGACTTAGGCTTGGCTTAGCCTATGTATTTATTGGCAACAGTGATGCAAGCAAATAATCTCACTTTTCATTTTTCACTTTTCACTCTTCATTCTTCACTCACACCTCTTACTCTCTTACTTTCTTACTCTCTTACTTTCAGTACTATGTTTACCGCAAAACGAATGTTCATCCTCATCCTTCTGATCCTGAATGCTGTCGTATTACTGGGGCAGATATGGCCCGAGGGGACACCTTCCTTTGCAAAGCCTGTCAATATCATAACACTAGGCTTAAACGTTTCCTTTCTTTTAACCATGATCAAAGGTTCCAAGCGTCCCGGAGATAGAGGAACAGCACCTAAATAATACGTATTTATAAACCCGTACGTTTTCCTTGCAGAAATGAATCACTTTTGAGTAGGGTATTGTTCAATGGTGTAATAGTATGAAGCTACATTCAAGGTGGTTCTTTTTTCTGGTCTGCATACTGTTCTCACAAACCAGTTTTAGTCAATATACTGTCAGCGGCAAGGTCATAGACGCAGATACCAGGGATCCACTCCCTTTTGTCAATATTGTTTTTAACAATAATCCACTCACCGGTATCTCAACTGATATCAATGGTACGTTTACATACACTTCAGATGTAAGACTTGATGCGTTGGTATGCAGCTATGTTGGATATAATAAAGTGACCATGGTATTGGATTCAGTCGAAATGGAGCCTTTACTTATTGCGATGGAGTCCTCTTTATATTCACTCAGGGAAGTTGTCGTTAGGGCAGGAGAAAATCCAGCCAACCGCATCATCAGGAACGTCATCAGGAATAAAGACATCAATAACCCTGAGAAAATATCCTCCTTCCGGTATACCTCCTATAACAAAGTCATTTACGATTTTGATTTCAGTGACACCTTGTCGGATGATATTAACGAGGCGGAAATAAATGAGTTGTTCAAAGGCGGACACTTGTTTGTGATGGAGTCAGTGACCGAGAGAAAGTTTATCCAACCAGACAATAGTGAGGAAGTGGTCCTGGCTACTAAAGTATCCGGCTTTAAACATGCTTCTTTTGCCCCTTTGGCCACAGATATCCAGCCGTTTTCATTTTATAATGATATCCTTACCATTATTGATATCGACTATCTCAATCCCATCAGCAATGGAAGCCTGACAAAGTATTATTTCAATATTGAGGATACGTTGTTCACAGGTATTGACACCACATTCATACTGTCTTACAAGCCTCAACCAGGTAAAAATTTTGAAGCCCTTACAGGGTTGCTCTACATCAATACAAATACATACGCCATTCAGAATGTTATCGCGAAGCCGTTTAACCGAGGGTTTATTGATGTCAGTTTGCAACAACAATACCGTTTTATAGATGGAAAACAATGGTTTCCGGATCAATTAAAATTTGAATTGGTTCTCCATCAAAGCGAAGACCTCACCATTGGAATGAGAGCTGGTGGTGTCAGTTTTATCCAGGAGGTTGAATTGTACCCGGATATCAAAAAGAAAGATTTTAGTATTGATGCTATCCGTATGGACGAACTTGCCAATGATCGTGACAGTCTTTATTGGGAAGAACATCGAGCTGTACCACTTAGTATACCAGAGGAAAAAACTTACCAGGTGATGGACAGCCTTGGGGAGAAACATAACTTCGATGGAATGCTTAAGTTTTTTGAGCGGGTAGGGCAGAACAAGATTCCGATTGGTTTCATTGATCTCGATATCTCAAGGTTCTTGCTATACAACAAATATGAAGGCATCAGGCTTGGATTGGGCGTTTATACAAATGACAAACTCATAAAAGATGTTGCCATAGGAGGGTATTTTGGATATGGCTTTAAAGATTCAGAATGGAAATATGGGGTAGATGGTAAATGGACCATTAACCATGACAAAGAAATCGTGTTGGCCGCACGGTATGAAAATACGTTACAGGAAACGGGTAAATCATTTCTTGGTTATTTTAGACCACGGTCGTTTGATTTCAGGACTTTCCTCGCTTCGCAAATGGACAACATCGAAAAGAAAAGCGTTTCCATTGGCATGAGAGCCTTGCGTTATGCTAAACTCAATATAGCTTTCAGTAACGCACAGGTTGACCCGCAGTATGTATACAACTTTCAACCTGAAGATGGAATCATTCTTAAGCAGTATAGCAACACTGATGTCACTATCAACTTGAGATACGCCCACAAAGAGAAGTTGATCAAATCGATGGGGCAGCGATTCGGATTGGGTACAAAGTATCCTGTATTGACTGTGACCTATACCCGTGGCATCAAGGATATATTCAGCAGTGATTTTGACTACCATAAAATTGAAGCTCGTATTGAAGAGTCCATTTACTTCAGAAATTTCGGGGAGAGCAGGTTTAGAGTAGATGCTGGTTATATCAACAAGCCATTGCCTTATGGACAAATGTTCACCGGAGAAGGAAGCTTTGTAAGAAATT
>DASXWI010000092.1:0-2483 GCA_036503755.1 Saprospiraceae bacterium
GGAGATGAATTGGGGAGACCAGGTACAATTCTTACTTTCTTTCCATGGCCCAATGCACCTAAAGGACGTCGCGGGAATGGTCAAGCTGTAGCCACATCCTTTTCAATTCCTGAAAATGCCATTGACTTTTGGATGGATCGCTTTAAACACGAAGGCATAGGATTTACAAACCCTTCTACACGTTTTGGAGGGAATGAACAAGTAATAACCTTCTATGACCCTGATGGACTTGAATTGGAGCTTGTGGCTCATAAATCAGCCAGTCATAAAAACAATAACATTTGGAAGAATGGTCCCATTCCTTTTGAATATGCTGTCAGAGGATTTTATTCTGTTACGCTTGCAGTAGAGGGATACGAACGTACTGCTTTAGTTCTAACAAAACAATTAGGCTTTCAGCCAACACACAAGGAAGGGAGTCGGTTCCGTTATGAGATTATGAGAAAAGGTAATAACGATAATGATAATGAAGGACCCGGATCTATTGTAGATGTACTTTGTTTACCCTATTCTCCACCTGGTTCTATGGGTGTTGGAACAGTGCATCATGTGGCTTGGCGTACTCCTACCGACAAACAACAAACCATTGTGCGACGAGAGATACTTAAGCAGGGATATAACGCAACTCCAGTAATAGACCGGATATATTTTCACTCTGTTTATTTCCGTGAACCTGGGGGTGTGCTTTTTGAAATTGCTACTAATCCTCCTGGATTTGCTATAGACGAAGAGATAGAAGAACTTGGAAATCATCTTATGCTTCCTCCGTGGCTTGAGCCTGACCGCAAAAGCCTTGAAAAGATACTACCTAAAATCAACCTTCCATCCTCACAAAATACAGCAAAAGTAACAACAAGAGAAGAAAATGGAATAAAGTAAGAGCAAAAATAAATGACAGAAAATACAGGAAGATCATCGTCATCAGAACTAGGATTCATACATCAATTCATTCCATCATCTGCCACACAGGATAAAGTTACTTTCCTTCTGTTGCACGGGACAGGAGGAAATGAGCAGGACCTGATACCTCTAGGTCGAGAACTAAATCCAAGAGCCGCAATGCTCAGCCCACGTGGAAAGGTATTGGAATCAGGTATGCCTCGTTTCTTTCGTAGATTAGCTGAGGGCGTTTTTGACATAGAAGATTTAAAGTTCCGAACGCATGAACTTGCAGACTTTGTGGAAAAGTCATCAAAAGTTTATGGATTTGATCTAAGATATGTGGTTACCATTGGCTATTCAAACGGAGCGAACATAGCATCTAGTTTACTTTTACTCCGTCAAGAAGTTATGTCTTCGGCGATTCTGTTTCGAGCAATGGTACCATTTAGTCCTCAGAGGGTTCCGAATCTTATAGGGAAGAATATTTTTATGGGCGCCGGAGAATACGATCCTATCATTCCACGTGAACAGACTGAAATGCTTTTTCGTATCTTCAAGAATGCTCAAGCAAGCATAGTCCTACATTGGCAAAAAAATTCTGGTCATGAACTTGTCCGTGATGAACTCTCGGTGGCTAAAGGATGGTTGGCAAATATACCTCTTAGGTAACTGCATTCATTGCGATAAACAAAACAACAACTCTGGTATGTTTGAGCCCAACGCGTAACGGAAAGATAGATTATAAAATTTATAAACCTCACTTCTTATAAATAACTTTTCTTTCATATCATTATGGTTAATAAGGTTAAATCCCAAATCCAATCGTTAAACTCATCACAGATGGAAAATCAAATAAGCACGAGTCAGAAAGATAGAATTAATGTATTAGGCGTAACTGGTAGTTTGCGACAAGATTCCTATAGTACCCTTGGCCTAAAAATAGTATTGGAGGAGGCGATAAAATATGGATCAGAATCATATTTGCTTGACTTACGTGAGTTGAATCTTCCCCTCTATGATCCAGGAGGGCCGTCTACTTCAAACGAATCTACTTCCAATAATACTAGTAAAAATGCTTTAGAAAGAACTGCAACAGCACTGAAATGGGCTGATGCATTGATATTAGCATCACCTGATTACCATGGTTCGATGTCAGGAACATTGAAAAATTTTCTTGACTACTTCTGGGAAGAGTTCGCTGGAAAAACATTTGGATATATAGTAGCATCACATGAAAAAGGGCTGACAGTTGCAGATCAGATGCGAACAGCAATTCGTCAGTGCTATGGTTGGAGTATGCCTTATAATATATCAATAAATGGAGAAAAAGATTTCGATTCGAAAGGAACTTTAGTTAATTCTACATTAGCCAAGAGACTAAAGATGCTAGCCCGTGACTTGGTAATATATGGGACATTAATCAGAAAGCAGTTTTTGAGTGATGTAGTAGATCACAAAATATCAGATTCATTTGCTTCTCATTATCGGAGTTATTACAACTAGGAACTAGGAACTTGGATTAAGTCCTTGATCATTCCAGCATGTCGTTGAGGATCTCGTTACTTCATGAGACTTTCTATATTTTCATTCATCTACTTCCT
>DASXWI010000093.1:0-2692 GCA_036503755.1 Saprospiraceae bacterium
CACGTCTCACGTCTCATGCTCACGTCTCGAAGTACTTCTTCAACACATGCCCATCCACCACATTCGGCATCGTGATCTCCAACCTTGTTTCTTTCTTCATCGCTTCCGATGCTGTAAACATGGCATTCGGATTTCTGGCCCAAGCCCTGCGTGCGATACCATTATTGACATCCCAGTGAAGCATAGATCGTATAGCTTCTTCACTTGATTCACTTCCATCAAGCACAAGACCAAATCCTCCATTGATAGCTTCACCCCAACCTGTACCTCCTCCATTATGAATGCTTACCCATGTAGCACCGCGCATGGCATCCCCAATAACATTATGAATAGCCATATCCGCTGTAAACCTGGATCCATCATAGATATTGGACGTCTCGCGCCAGGGACTGTCTGTTCCACTCACATCATGATGGTCCCTTCCTAAAACAACCGGACTCTTAATCATACCCGCTTTTATGGCTTTGTTAAATCGACTCGCAATATTCATACGCCCTTCTGCATCGGCATAAAGGATTCTTGATTTACTTCCAACCGGTGGAATATTCGTTGCTGCTGTTTCAATCCAATGCAGGTTATCTGTCCATTGACTTTTGATTTCTTCAGGACATGTGGTGAGCATATCACGTATGGCTTCTGCAGCAATTCGATCCGTCGTGGCGAGATCGGCATTATCCCCTGAAGTACAAACCCAGCGAAATGGACCAAAGCCATAATCAAAACACATTGGTCCCATGATGTCCTCGACATAAGATGGATATTTAAAACCGGAAGGCTTGTTTGTATCAGTAATATCAGCACCTGCTTTTGCAGCTTCAAACAAAAATGCATTTCCATAATCCCAGAAATACATCCCACGGTCACACATGATATTGATGGCATCCACATGTCGACGCAGTGAATTTTTTACAGCATGGTCAAATCCACTTTTGTCTTCATCAAGCAGTTGTTTGGCTTCTTCAAAAGTGTAATCCACGGGACAGTATCCCAGATGATCCATGTTATGGCAAGAGGTTTGGTCCGATCCAAGTTCAATGGCGATGCGACGTTTCACCAAACGCTCCCAAACATCAACGATATTACCATGAAAGACAAAACAACGTGCCTCCTTTGAGTCTTTCGCTTTCACAAATTGTGTTAGCATGTCTTCTAAATCCGTAAATACATCTTCTTTCCTGATATAATGATCAGCGATCCGTTGCTGAATAGCATCCAGATCAACTTCTGCAATAATGCCAGTTGCGCCCGTGACAATTAATGCACGTGCCTGTGCACCTGACATGCCACCAAGCCCTGATGTAACAAAAGCAATACCTTTCAAATCATCTGCACCGAGTCCCTTTAGCCTGCCTGCATTCAGGAGCGTTATTGTTGTACCGTGTACAATTCCTTGTGGACCGATGTACATAAACGAGCCCGCAGTCATTTGACCATATTGAGTGACTCCCATCGCATTGAATCGGTTCCAATCCTCTTTCGAACTATAATTGGGAACCATCATACCATTGGTCACTACAACTCTTGGAGATTTAGGATGTGATGGAAACAAACCAAGCGGGTGACCAGAATACATCACGAGGGTTTGTTCATCCGTCATTTCACTGAGATACTTCATGGTCAACAGGTACTGGGCCCAGTTTTGGAACACGGCTCCATTCCCACCATAAGTGATGAGTTCGTGAGGATATTTGGCAACCAAAGGATCCAGGTTGTTCTGTATCATCAGCATGATAGCAGCCGCTTGTTTACTTTTTGCAGGATAATGATCTACCGGTCTGGAATGCATAGGGTAGGAGGGCCTGTAACGATACATATAGATGCGGCCATATTGAATCAGTTCGTCAGCAAATTCTGAAGCCAATGCTTCATGTAAAGACTCTGGAAAATAACGGAGAGCATTTGCCAGGGCTAATCTTCGCTCATCAATACTCAGGCTGCTGATGCTTCGAACAGGTGCATGCTGAATGGCGGAATCTCGCCCATCATAAGAAGGTAATTTATCCGGTATTCCTGCCTGTAAGGCATCACGGAATGACTTTAATTCTTCGCTCATATAGCCCAAAGGTAATGTTGATCTACAATTGATTGGCTTCCAGCCACCAGCTACCAGCTACCAGCTTCTGGTCTTGTCTGGTGAATAGATATTCTTACTTTCTGCAAGTTCCTATAAGCTCCATAAGCTTCATAATCCTATAAACTCATAAACCCATAACCCTATAAACCCATAACCCCGTAAACCCTTCTATCTTTGCCATGCTATGGAAAACAAACGGGTTTTAGTTACAGGGGCCGGAGGATTTGTGGGCCGGTTCTTACAGGTAGAGGGTTTGAACAGAGGATATGATGTTTATGGCAGCTACCGTAATGATACAGAAAAGGCTTTCCTGCAAGGAGGTACAAAACTTTTTTTCCTGGAGTTTGCGGAAAGGGAATCACTCACCCAGAGGCTTGAGGAATTCGCAAAAGAAACAGGTGGCTTTGAATATGTGATCCATTGCGCTGGCGTGACCAGGCCTCAGCGTATTGAGGAATTTTATGAAGGAAATGTTGAATTCACCGATTTCTTTATTCGCGAATTGATCAGGACCCAACCAGCATTTAAGAAGTTCATTTTTATAAGCAGCCTTCAGGCTTTAGGTCCAGGTGATCCAATCACCATGGAGCCGATTACAGAAGCAACTATTCCCAAGCC
>DASXWI010000094.1:0-17439 GCA_036503755.1 Saprospiraceae bacterium
GGCACGCATGTGCTTGATGCGAACTGTCGTCATGTGTTGCTTCTGCATGACCCGTGGAAGTGGTATCACCATGAGTTGCTTCCCCGCCAGAATGCGTAGTATCCTGATGGGTTGTATGGTGATCCTGGGCAGCCATCGATACAGAAAATCCAACAGCCAAAAAAAGCGCTGGAATGAGGTACAAATGGGCCACTAAACGTCGTAAATCCTTCATTTTCTGAGGGTATTCTTCAAATCAGGCGCAAAGGTAAGAAGAAAGGACTGCGTAGCATAGCTACCCTTCAAAACTTTTTTGGTAGACAGGTATACCTCTTGCTCCGGGACCTTTGGAATGGATATCTGCCAATTTATCTTGAAAATCACCCATCTCATGGCAAATCTTTCATAAACCAATCACACTCTTCCTATCTTAGAAATAAAAAAATGGGACGGCCCTTGCTATTAGTTGTATCCCTGATTTTCATTACTCTATCACTTTCTTCCCAGCCAGTCACTTTTACCCGGCAGGAACAATTGCTTAATCCTGTCTCTGGTTTTGCTTCTTATGCGGATTGTGCAGTGGATATGAACGGTGACCGGCTGGATGATGTAGTCCGCGTCGGAAACAAAGGGATCTATATAGATTACCAACAGTCAAATGGCTCATTCACCCAGCGTTTCTTTTCCGTCCCTTTACAATCCGTCCCCGGCTGGAGCATTTGCGCAGGAGATATTGACAACAATGGTTACACGGATTTACTGATTGCTGACCTTGGAATTGCCTCATTTGTCAGCGCCAACAATAATGGTAGCTTTTACACTGAAGCCGTCATGCCCGATTCTGTGTTCAGCCAACGTTCCACGCTAGCGGATATCAATAATGATGGATGGCTCGACGGATTTATTTGCAACGATACTGATCAATCCGACCCTTTCCGGAATAATGGACAGGGGATCATGATCCCGGATACAAACCTGATCCATACAGCAAACCGGCCCGGAAATTATTCAGCCATCTGGACAGATTATGACAATGACCGCGATATTGATCTCTATCTGACGAAATGTCTTGCCGGTTCATTACCCGGCGATATCAACAGGACAAATCTGCTCTATCAAAATAATAATGATGGTACTTACTCGGAAGTCGGAGCTCTCGCCGGAGTTGATGATAATGCCCAATCCTGGAGCACCGTCTTTGAGGATTTTGATAATGATGGGGATTTCGATGCTTTTATTGTAAACCATGATGCTCAAAATCGGCTTTTCCGAAATAACGGAGACGGCACATTTACTGATGTCATCTCTACTTCGGGGATTGATGCAAATGATCTTGGGGCATGGGAAAATGCTTCGGGAGATTTTAATAATGACGGCTTCGTGGATATTTTTTCAGAACTCATGAATGAACTTTATTTAGGACATGGTAATCTAACCTTTACAGGATATGATTCTCCGGTTACGCCTGGTGCTATTTCCGATTTAAACAATGATGGGTTCCTTGACGTGGTAAAAGGTGGCCAGTTATGGACCAATGATGGAAATGCAAATCACTGGATTAAAATTGTACCTCGAGGAATAGTCAGCAACCGTTCCGCAATAGGAGCCAGGATTGAACTATATGGAACATGGGGGATTCAGATTAGGGAAGTTCGTTCAGGGCAAAGTTTCAGCCCAATGAGTTCTCTTGCCATTCACTTTGGATTAGGGCAAGCTGAAATTGCAGATTCAATTAAAATCCTTTGGCCATCAGGCACGGTGACATTGATGAGTCAACTGTCTGCTGACAGCACCTATTTTATTCCTGAAGCGTCATGCGTGCTCCCGGTCTCCATGCTTCCGGTCGAAGGTGTTGAACAAATATGTATAGGTGATACTACGATGTTATTTGCACCTGACGGTTATGCTGCTTATTTGTGGTCCAATAATGATACTGTACAAAACCTGTTAGTCTATGAACCTGGTATTTATAATGCTATCCTGGTGGATGACGACGGGTGTGTTACTTATACCCGAACCATTGAAATAAAAAACATTGAGGATACTCCTCCATCTATTTTTTCACCAGTTGGTAATACCATTTGCCAGGGCGATACCTTGTATTTACATTCCTCACCCGGCAAAAATTTTACATGGTCTAATGGCAGCATTGGCACTTCATCGATTAGCATTACTGAAAGTGGAAACTATACCGTTGCAGTAGATTCAAAATGTTCAGTTGGCCAGTTGGCTTCAGATCCATTCCATGTTTTTGTTTTGCCTGCGCCTTCACCCGTTAGTAGCGATGTAATTATTCTACCAGGAGATTCCATTCTTTTATCTGCCCAAGGTGAACATTGTGAATGGTATGATCAACCCGAAGGCGGGAATCTTCTTGGTGTAGATTGCAACTATCAGACTACCATATTGAGTCAATCTGAGACATACTATGTTGAAAGCCATTTTTCCTACCCCGGTGAAATACAACAGGGTGGAAAAGCAGATACCACTGGTCCAGGAGGCCCGGGTTTACAAAGTGGCTACCTGGAATTTGATGCATGGGAACCATTTGAATTACTGACTGTGGATATTTATGTTCCTGAAGGCTCACCATTAGGAACACGATTTATTCAACTTCGATCCGGAGATTCATTGTTAGCTTCCAAATCCTTTTCTGTCCTGCCAGGCTTAAATGTTTTATCCTTAAATTTTAAGGTACCTGTCGGACATCACTCTATTCGTTGTCCACAAGGAAACTTGTTTAGAAATGCTGGCCAGGTCATGTATCCTTATGCAATTGGTGATGTGGGCCGGATTACCACATCCTCTTTTGGAGAAAATTACTATTACGATTTGTACAATTGGCAAATTAAAAAAAATGATTTTGAATGCATTTCTGAGCGAGTGCCCGTGGAAGTGATCATCAGCGCATCGACGGAAATCGATTTGTTCAATACATGGTCTATCTCTCCTAATCCCACACATGGTGTAATTACTATAGATGCGAAAAGGTTTCTGAACGAGTCTTTATTCTTATTGATACATGATATGCGTGGCCAGTTGATACGAAATGAAGAATTCCGAAGTGATGAACCTTTCCAGGTGGATATTACAGATCTTCCTGTTGGCTTATACAACCTTTTCGTATCCGTAGGGGGAAAGGGTTTCTCAAAACGCATTTCAAAAATATAATCCCATTCCTGCGTCGTAAAGCATTGTGTTTAGTTAACAGTTTCCTGTTTCCTTTTTTATCCCTTTCATCAGGATTTTACTCCTGCTCAAGAGACATCCTTGTGGTATAAAAGCCATAAAAATCCACATTTACAAAATCAATTTATGATGGGTTTCATCCTGATGTGAATCACCTCCTTAAGTGATTTGGATCAGCGACCTTCCAGAGGTTTTTTATCAACTTCATTTGAGTTAAAGTCGCTTTGAAAAGTCGGTATCTCATATTTCTCTTTTCTCTTCTGTCCATTCAGGATATAAGTGGTCAATGCCTTTATTCTGCAGACTATTATACCTATAATAATTTCTGCGATCTGGACTCCCTTTACCTGACTGCACACCCCCTCAATGGCACCGGACCATACACCTATCTGTGGGCCACAGGTGATACTACCCAAACCATTTCAATTCCTTTGGCTCTGGCTGATTACCTGGTAACGATTACAGATTCAGAAGGATGTACCATAGTCATCAGTTGTCACGTCAAACCTTATCCTCAGGTTCTCTTCTATCCTTTCAATCAAAATGCATGTTTCGGAGATACCGTCACCTTATTCCTTGACTGGTTCCGTGATTCTATTCCGGGAGCAACATACTTATGGTCAACAGGAGAAACTACTTCATCCATTCTCATAACGGATGATATTACATGGTCGGCAACTGTCACTGATCCAAATACAGGTTGTGAGTACATTCTTCCGCCCAGTTTTTTTGATTTTCACCCCACACCTTATCCCGAGATCGTAGGTCCGGATATTTTGTGTTCGGGACAATCTATTATCCTTACTGCAATTGGAGGACCCTTTGGAACCTTAATATGGTATCCTGGGGGATTTTATGAAGATTCGATTGAAGTTCTATTTCCCGGAACCTATACCGTATGGGGGAGTTCGCCGGAAGCCGGTTATTGCTGGCACGTCGATTCCATTGTCATTACAGAAGCTGACATTAATCCTCCTATTCTCTCCGGCCCACCGGACCTTTGTGATGGTCAAACAGGGACAATAAGTATTGATAACAGTAATGAATTCATTTCCTTTCTTTGGAGCAATAACCAATCAACACCCTCTATCTCTGTAACACAATCCGGAACTTATACGGTAACTGTTACGAATGATGGTGGATGTACGGCCACAGGTGAATTCACGATTGAACCAGGGCCAGGACCATCGCTTTCCATTTCCACATCTCCTTCAACATGTGGTGAAAATAACGGGAACATAAATCTCACGCCTTCACCATCGGGCAATTATACCTTCGAATGGTCCAATGGTGGTTCTACTGAAGACCTGGTAAATATTCCTGCCGGATCATATGAGGTCACAGTTACTGACGCAAATGGATGCTCAACAATTGCCAGTGCTACGGTTCCTGACAATCCTATTGTCATCACGCTGACAGCCACGATAGTACCCAACACTTCGTGCCAAGTGAATAATGGAGGCATAGACCTTGCTGTTAGCCCCGTGGGCACGTATACATACCTTTGGTCCAATGGTTCAACTACACAAGATCTGTTCAACCTTCAAGCGGGAACATATACCATCACAGTGACTACAGGTGTGACGTGCACCTCAATTGGTGAATACATTGTCACGGACCAGAGTAGCTCCCCTTCATATACTGCCTCCACTTCAGCAGCCATCTGCGGAGAAGAAAATGGTAACATTGACATAAACATGAATGGAGGATCCCCTCCTTTCACATTCATCTGGTCAAATGGTTCCGATCAGGAAGATCTGATTAACATTCCTGCAGGAAACTACGCTGTAACAATAACCGGAGCTGATGGATGTGAATCAACAGATAATTATAGTATTCCAGATAGCATCATACCGATAAGCATCAACGGATTAATCTCACCAAATACATCCTGCACCGGGGAGAACGGCATGATTGATATTACCATTTCCCCAACTGCATTTTATACTTTCCTATGGTCAACAGGTGAAACAACAGAGGATATTAATAATCTTGGTGAAGGTCAATACACAGTTACTGTGGCTGTGGGGAATACGTGTCAGACTTCAGGTGATTTCCTTTTAGAAAATAACTTTTCCTCGCCTATCATTACAGGAATTACTTTGCCTAATACATCATGTTCTCAACCAAACGGATCTGTTGACATTACGGTTGACCCCGATGGATCATATACTTACCTATGGTCGAATGGGGAGACAACGGAGGATATTCAGGATGTGACTGGTGGTATTTATAATGTGATTATAACCAATGCAGAAGGTTGTACAGGAACGGCCATATTTACAGTTGATAATACAAGTTCATCATACACCATTGAAAATGCCATCACCCCAAATACATCCTGTATTGCATTCAATGGCAGCATCGATTTAACAATTATTCCTTCGGGATCATATACTTTCCTTTGGTCTAATGGAGCCACCACTGAAGACCTACCTGGCCTGTCTGCAGGTAGCTATGGAGTGACCGTTTCAGATTTAAATAGTTGTTCGACGGTTGCTGTGTTTTCCATAGCTGATCAACTTTCCTACCCATCGATAGACGCTGAAATTATACCCGCACTATGCGGAGGAGTAAATGGCGCCATTAATCTTAATGTAATTCCGCAGACTGGAAATAGTTTTGCATGGTCAACTGGAGCAACTTCAGAAGATCTTCAAAACCTTACAGCCGGTATTTATACTGTCACCGTTACCAATACATTAAACTGTATGGCATCGGATACATTTGTGGTAATGGATAATACTATGATTCCAATAGTAACATCCACTATCACTCCAGCCGTTTGTGGTGCAAATAATGGGGCTATTGATATTATTATTACTCCGGCCGGTAATTATGTCTATTCATGGTCGAATGGAGACATTACTGAAGATTTGTTTTCTGTAGCAGCAGGTACGTATAGTGTCATCGTTAGTGACACCAATGGATGCCAGGCGCTCGACACATTTGATATCAATAATACCAACAGTAATTTCTCAATCTCAGCTTCTCCTCTATCGAATACATCCTGTATTGCACCTAATGGCACTATTGATGTATCCATTGCGCCAGTCGGTGTGTATACTTTTGCCTGGTCCAATGGAGCTTTGACAGAAGATATTTTTAATCTAAGTGCAGGTTCATATACTGTTACTGTCACTGACAGTACTTCCTGTTCATCCATCCAGACTTTTATCATTGGAGAGGCTATACCTTTGATCACAGTATCTTCTACTATCAATTCCTCTTTATGTGGAATGAACAATGGCAGTATAGATGTGAACATTTCACCTTCCGGAGGATATACTTTCTTATGGTCAAATGGTGAATCCAGTGAAGATCTTCAAAACCTTACTTCGGGGGAGTATAGTTTAACTGTGACCAATCCTGAGGGATGTACAGTCATTGACACCTTTACAGTACCTACACTTGGGAGTTCCTTCACCATGGATGCTATTCTATCGAATAATACCAATTGTACGCCACCTAATGGAGCAATAGACCTTTCTGTTTTTCCTGCAGGTCTGTATACGTACGAATGGTCGAATGGTGCAGTTAGTGAGGACCTTTCGAGTTTAGTACCGGGTTTGTATATAGTGACTGTGAGTGATGAAAATGGTTGCTCTTCTACAACATCCTTTACACTGTCGGATCAAACAATACAACCGCAGGTTACTGAATTCATTAATCCTTCAACCTGTGGATTGTGGAATGGTCAAATTGATATCAATGTAAATCCTCCCGGAACATACATATTTAACTGGTCGGATGGCTCCACGAATGAAGATCTTATCAATATCCCTTCAGGTACATACACGGTAATCGTAGCTAGTCAGAATGGTTGTAGTGTCATGGACACGTTTAGCGTCACAAATGTCAACTCAAACTTTTCTTTTACTGCAATTACTTCAGTCAATTCCAATTGTACCCAATCAAACGGAGCCATCAACCTGACGGTTTTACCCTCCGGGCTCTATACATTTCTGTGGTCAAATGGAGCCATTTCAGAAGACCTGTTTAACCTTCAGGGAGGCAGTTATAGTGTTACCGTCTCTGACGGATCCGGGTGTTCTTCTGCTGATACCTTTGTTGTAATGAATAGCCTTGTTGATCTTGAGGTAAAGGAAATTATAACTCCTGTGCTTTGTGGAGAAGCAAACGGTAGCATTGATCTGTCTGTTGTCCCTTCTTCAGGTAATACTTACAACTGGTCAAACGGATCCACATCGGAAGACATCGCTGATCTTTTTCCTGGCATATATAGTGTTACTATAACTACTCAAAGTGGTTGTTCTTCGACATTTAAATATACTGTTGATGGTACTGAAAAATTAGACATCTCTCTTCAGGTGGACGACATGCAATCTGGCAATGACTTGATCACCATCCTGGCAGAAGTCAGTTTGCCGGTATCCGCTATTGATACGATGATATGGTTACCAGAAACTTTATTTAGCTGCTTCCAAGAAATCTGTTTCGAACAAACCATCACCAGGCCTTCTAAACAAACAGAAATCACTGTGATGGTTTTGGATACAAACGGATGCCTTGCTCAAGCCCGGTTGACCATAGATGATGTAGTCAATCCAGAAGTTTTTATCCCCAATGTTTTTTCTCCGAATGGGGATGGCATCAATGACCTGTTTACGGTATATGGAAATAAGGATGTGGAGTTGGTAGAGGAATTGCAAATCTTTGATCGCTGGGGAAACCAAATATTCTCCAAAAACGAGTTTCCTCCGAATGAAGAAAATTACGGCTGGGATGGTTCATTTAAACATGAAGTCATGAATCCTGCTGTATTTGTGTACTGGGCCCGTGTGAGATATACGGATGGTTCAAAAGGATCCTTCAAAGGGGATATCACCCTGATAAGATGAGGGTAAACATTACCAAGGAATACGTATTGAAAAAACAAAAGCCCCAATTTACCATTGGGGCTTTTCCTTATTCTTATCGGGCATAAGCTATGGCTCGTTTCTCACGAATGACCGTCACTTTCACCTGTCCCGGATATTGCATCTCGTTTTGGATCTTTTGAGAGATCATAAATGAGAGATCATCTACAAATTCATCTGACACTTTTTCACTTTCCACGATCACACGAAGTTCTCTTCCAGCCTGCAGGGCGTATGCTTTTTGGACACCTTCAAAACCCATCGCCAGATCTTCAAGATCCCCGATACGCTTGAGGTAACTTTCCAGAATTTCCCTACGTGCACCTGGGCGAGCCCCGCTGATGGCATCACAAGCCTGAACTATCGGTGAGATAATATTGTCCATCTCGATTTCATCGTGGTGGGCACCAACCGCATTGCATACGAATGGAATCTCACCATGTTTCTCGCAGATCTGCATTCCGAGAATAGCATGTGAGAGTTCTGATTCCTCTTCAGTTACTTTTCCAATATCATGTAACAAACCTGCTCGTTTGGCGAGTTTAACTTGCTTGGGATTAAGACCGAGTTCAGCAGCCATGACAGCGCACAATTGTGCGGTCTCGAGACTGTGCTTCAATAAGTTCTGGCCATAAGATGATCTGAAGCGCATCCGGCCGACCATCTTGACGAGGTATGGATTCAAGCCGTGGATATCAAGATCGATTACGGTACGTTCACCAATCTCGACGATCTGCTCATCCATTTGTTTTTTCACTTTGGCGACTACTTCTTCAATACGTGCCGGGTGAATACGACCATCCGCCACTAAGCGCTTCAACGCAATACGGCATATCTCACGGCGGATCGGGTCAAAACTAGAAATGACAATTGCTTCTGGTGTATCATCAACCACAATCTCTGCTCCTGTGGCAGCTTCCAATGCTCGGATATTTCTTCCTTCCCGGCCGATGATCTGGCCTTTGATATCATCTGATTCGAGATTGAAAACGGATACTGTATTTTCTATCGTGTATTCTGCACACATCCTTTGGATGGTCTGAATGGCAATTTTCTTTGCTTCCCTGGCAGCATTCGCTTTTGCATTTGCTACAGCTTCTTTTTCAACAGCAAGAGCTTCTGCTTCAGCTTTATTACGGATTGCTTCGATCAACTGATCTTTTGCCTGGGCTTCTGTCAGTTTGGCAATGGTTTCAAGTTCCTTGATGATCTTTTCGGTGGACATGTCTAGTTCCTCCTTACGTTTCATCACCACTTTCATCTGCTTTTCGAGATTCTCCTTAATCGCTTTGATTTCAGATTCTCTGACCTCAAGTCCTTCAGCTTTGAGATTTATAGCTTCAAGACGGAGTTTAAGATCGCTTTCTTTGTTAACGACATCTACTTCTCTTTCTTTCAATTCTACCTTATGCTGGGCTTTCTCGGTTTCAAACTGGGCCTTAAGTGTATTGTACTTTTCTTTAGCCTCCTGGATTTTACGGTTTTTGATGCTTTCGTGTTTGGCTTCTGCCTGGGACAGGACTTTCTCAGCCTTCATTTCTGCTTCATCTGTGATACGCTTGGCTGTAAGTCTTGCTTCTTGTACAGCCAGGTCAGCTTTTTGGTTGCTTTCTTCAAGGAGACGTTTCTTTCCACCGCGAATGACCATCGTGGCCACCAGGTAACCAAGTACAAGCCCTACTACTCCAAGTCCCGCCGCTATTATCATTTCATTCATTACATAAAAATTTTAGGTCAACAAATATGGTTTGCTGGCCCGAAGCTGGAGTAAGAAAACAGAAATGGTAGCGAAAGACTAATCCACGGATTGTGCTTCCAGGACCTGTAATTGGTTCCTGATGTCAATCAATGTATTCCAGGAGGTTTCATCAACCAATCTGGGCTGGAACTTATGATAATCGACGGCGTAAGTGAGAAGGGCCATTAAGATGCAATCCTGGATATCTTTCTGTGTAAATTCAGATTGATATTGCCGGATGCGGTTATTGATTTCTTCAATAGCTTTCTTCACATGCACTTCCTCATCTTCAGATACTTTGAGCGGGATCTTTGTACCGGCGATATTTGCTTCTATCCGATTCATAAGCTATTTATTCTCCATTAAGGATTCAACCTGCGGAATACATTTCTCCACTTCTTTCATTATTCCCCTGACTTCTTTCCGGGTTTCGGTTTTCCAATGATCTAGTCCTTTTGTATCTCTCAAAGTTTCCTGGCGAATAGTGTCCAGTCTTCTGCTAAGCGTTTCCTGTTGTTTTAATGCCTCTTCCAGGCTATGGGCCAATGATTTATTTTCAGTTTCTAGGTTTTTACATTTTGCCAAAAGATCACGGTAGTCCTGGGCCATCCGGGTCATCCGTTCCTGTATATCCTGTATGAGTTCGTTGGGATGATACATCGTTCGATAAATATAACGCGAATGTAGCAAAATCTTAGATTTTGTTTTTAATCTATGTGTAAGGGATTGATCTTTAAGAAAAAAGGGGAATAATGAGCAAGGGATCCAGGGAGCAAGGGCGGCTTTAGAAAAAGCATGTTTCCCATGATATGGGAAAATGAAGAACGGGCAGGACGCGTCCTGGCCGTTCTTTCTTTTCATCCCATTTTATCTCCGGATCTCGGCATTCACGCCAGCTATGAGCGCTTTCTGGACTTTGGAAAACCATTGCTCGATCTCTTTGTCAGAAAGTGTGGCTTCCTTGTTTTCAATGGTAAATCGAAGAGCCAGACTCATTTTGCCTTCTCCTACGTGCTCGGCATTCTTGTAAAGATCAAAAGCCTCCATATTGGTGAGAAGCCCACCGGATGTTTCAATAACCACATTGCGGATTTGGTCATAGAGTGTCTTTTCATCTACAATAATAGCCAGGTCCCTAACCACAGCCGGAAACCGATTGAGTTCTTCGTATAAAGTCACTGAGCGGCTTGCTAAAGCTGCCAGAATATCTAGAGGTAATTCTGCAACAAAAACTTCCTGTTTTACATCAAACTTCCCGCAAAGGTCCTGCGAAACTTTTCCAAACCTGATAAAGGCTAGATCGCCCACGGAATATTTCAAACCCCAATCGAAACCATTGGCATCTTGTAAAGTATCCACCTTGTAATTTTTTATCCCAAGCCGTAGTAGAAGATGGTGGACCAGCGCTTTCAAAGAGAAAAAATCAATTGCTTTCGCAGCACCTGTTTGCCAATTAGCTGATTGCTGCTGACCAGTCATTGTCATCACGAGGTACTCCTGTTCCTGTGGCAATTCATTTTCCTGTAAATAGGCTTTCCCGAATTCAAAAAGGCGAAGATCTTCCTGCTTTCGACTGACATTTCGTTTCAGGGTCTCCAATGTCGGGATAAGCATTTCTGGCCTGAGTAAATTCAGCGATTCATTGGAAGTATTATGGATGGTTACCCATTTCCGGTCATCTGTCCATTCAATCCCTTTGTAAAAAGCAGGTGACGTCAACGACATATTCATCGTCTCTAGAAATCCTTTTGAAGCAAGGAAATTTCCAACAAGCCTCCTGAGTTTGTGCAAGGAATATTTGGGTTCAATAGCTATGGAAGTATGCATCCTTGAAGGAAGAGGTACATTGGCAAAACCATATACCCTCAGCACTTCTTCGATGACATCTACTTCACGAAGCACATCTGCTTTATTGGTAGGAACTGAAACTGTCCATTCCTGATTCTTTCCCGCATCATACTTCATGTTGAGGGCTTCGAAAACTTTCTCCACGCGATCCGGCGTAAAAGCAATTCCTGTTTTTTCTGAAAGTGTTTTTAAGGAAAGGTTTACTTGTACAGGTTTAACAGGCTGTGGATACAAATCAAATACTTCTGAAGCTACTACTCCACCAGCAAAAGTGGCCAATAAATCAATCGCTCTTGCAAGTGCATCAAGTGTAATGTTCGGATCTGAACCTTTTTCAAATCGTCTTGCTGCTTCTGTTCTCAGGTTATGACGCATGCTGGATCGCCTTACGGATCCGGCATTAAAATGTGCTGCTTCCAGGAAAATCGTTTTTGTATTTTCCGAAACACCTGAAGTCAATCCACCATAAACACCTCCTATGCACATTGGATATCCTTCTGCATCACAAATCATGAGGTCTTCTTCATGAAGCGTATAGACCTGGTTGTCCAGCGCAAGGAAAGGAGTACCTGCAGGTTTTGTTTCTACTATAATTTCATGACCGGTTATCTTGTCTGCATCAAAGGCATGTAAAGGTTGTCCCATCTCATGCAAAACGAAATTGGTGATATCCACTACATTATTAATGGATTTTACGCCAATCGCCTGAAGTCTTACTTTGATCCAATCAGGTGATGGACCAATCTTTATTCCTGAAATCAATATTCCTGAATATCGAGGGCAAGCTGCTGTATTACGAACAGAGACTTTAAAAGGTAATATTGCTTTAGGTTTTTTTATCTCTGGAACAGTAGGTCCTATCACCGGGTGATATACATCTTCCTTTACACTTAAAAACGCTGCAAGATCTGCAGCAACACCAAGGACTGAAGTAGCATCAGAACGATTTGGCGTAAGACCGATTTCAAATAAAGTATCATTTGCAACCTGATAATAGCTGTTTGCCGGAGTACCTGCTTTAATATCATCCGGCAACACCATTATTCCATCATGATTAGTGCCCAGTCCCAACTCATCTTCTGCACAGATCATTCCTTCGCTCAACTCACCCCTGATTTTGGAAACTTTTATAGTAAAAGCTTTTCCCGTAGCATCAAATAACTCAGTACCAGGTACTGCAACCCAAACAGTTTGTCCTGCAGCAATATTATTAGCACCACATACGATATGTGCAGGTTTTTCATTTCCAACATCAACTGTAGTCAAAGACAATCTATCTGCATCCGGATGTTTTACGCAGGTCAATACTTTTCCGGCGACCACACCTTTCAATCCACCTTTAACAGATTCCCACGATTCCATTTTCTCCACTTCGAGACCAAGCGAAGTCAATGCTTCACTGATCTGATCGGGTGTCATATTGACTTTGAGATAATCATTAAGCCACAGCAGGGAAACCGTCATGTTGAAATGCTTTTCTTATGAAATGGTAATCCGATAACAAACCGGGTATACCGGGGGCAAAGATAGTTTTAATCTATTCCTTGTATTTTGAAGCTATTCTGTCACGTGCGAATGAGCTGCTTGAATAATTGGAAAGTTTGAACCATTAACAAGGGAAACAAATGCGATAATTTCCATTTCCTCTTCTTTCCATTCCGGATCAAGAGTGATGGTATATGTTTCACTTATCGCGTCCCCAACCCCAATATTCGTCCGTATAGGTGCACCCGTAGCAGGAGTGAGCATATCCCTCAGCACATGCTTGTGTACATAAAAACTATCAATATTATCGCCAGGTCTCTCAGCATCATCCTGGAAATCAACAATGCCACTTTCAGTGACCATAATTGACAAGCGAATTTCACCTTCAAGTTCTTCCTTGCCTATCCCATTTACAGTAACCACCAACTGTCTTGAGTTTGCATCATATGCTTTGACAATATTTATATCAATAGCTGGTGGAATCTGTATCTCAGATGTAATCGCTGAAGCCCATTGGTTTAGACTCAGTTGCATATCACCTCCGACGGGTGTCCTGTTCACAACACCAGAAGGATATCCGACGGGCTGTGACAAATAGCCAATTAAAAACTCGCCTTCATCCGTTCTGAGATCATATTCGCCAAGCGGAAAAAACTGGGGATTGGCAAAAAAGCCTGCATGAAGCGATACGGCTACGAGATTATCCGGAAATTGGGTGAGCAAATTCTCAAGTTCCCTGCTCCCTTTTGGACAATTCGTACATCCTTTACCGGTAAACTCTTCGATCAAAACTACCCGACTACCTGATGGCACGAAAGGTTCAATAACTTTTTGATTTTCAAAACATCCACTTAAGAGTATGCAAATAGCAAACAACCCTGGCTTAATCGCAGGCAGAAAAATGGAAGACAAATTTAGGTTTGACATTTCGGTCAGCAATTAAGTCAAATTAAAAATTAGCACTTATGTTCAGCTTTACACCGCTGAATGCAGGTTCAAGTCTGCAAATACCCCCAGAGCAAACAACACCCTCTACTTGCTTGACATACCTTAAGGAATAACGGGTTGAACCTGCTGAATACACAACACCTGCTGTAGGATAATGCAACTTATCCCCTTTCTTCCCATCCTCCTTAACGCTTGGAGCAATATTGTACATATCGGAAAGTTCAAACAGCCAATGTGGAGAAATGGAAAACTCTGCGAGACCATACAACCAACTTCCATAATCCTGATCTGTGGACATGTATTGTATTTCTGTCCGCAGGGATTTCTTCTGATCAAACTTGTAGAGATAATCGATATAAGGGGTTATGGCTTCTACGATAGGTGCGCCTGCTTTTCCCTGGTATAGCTCCTGGTCATAGCGTTGGAATTGCACACCACCAATCATGGTCCATTTCTTCGGTTTCTTGAGGGTAAACTGGGTATAGATCTCATCGTAGATATTCTTATGATCCTCGTAGATATTTTCATTTTCTGCGGCATTCGGCCTGGAGATATGGGAATAGTTGACAAGGAGACTGAGGTTTTTGTTTACTGCATAGCGGACATCCAACTGAAATGCTTCTTCATCAAGTTCTTGTGTAGCAGGAGCATACCTGGAGGTGAGTCGATACGTATTTACTCTTGACATAGGAGGAAGAAAATCAATCAATCCCCTGTTGCCGGTCACAAACGGATCAGCCCTGGAAATAAAATTGCTGGTCCTTTTGTATTGTCCTGAAATACCAAGTCCCCCTCCTGCATAAGATAATGTAGTGTAAAAGACATAACCATCTGTCAGCACAAATTTGCCAATGGATTCAACGCCAGTCCACAACGTGCTTGTGGCATAATTGTCATAGATGACTTCTTCAGTTTTATAAGCTCCTTCAATGTACCAGGAAAAGCGGCCCGCAGAAAGTGTATTGTACAGCGACATGGATACGGTATTATAAGGAACCGAATCAATAAAATCTTCCGGAGTGTATTGACTCAGCGTACCTGCCAACGCATCCATCTGTTCATCTGAAAGTGTTTTATGCAAAACGCCAAAACCAGGAGCGAGAGTCACTTTTCCTTCCTCACCAATTGAAAGAAAACCATCAACATTACCACCGGTGAGCACCGATTCATATAAAGTAAAAAGATCCTTCTGACGTCCTGCTATCCCTTTAATGGTCCAGTCTGGAGCGATTTCATAGGCTACTTTCAACCCTACCAAAGCATTGTCAATCAGTAATGGTCTTTCTTCATAAGCCCTGAAGATGATCCCGCTTCCAAATTGGTCATAGATATATCCCCCGAGTATGGAGAGTTTACCTAATTTCTTACCGGCATACCAACGACCTATTCCTTGTGCTGTGTAAGAGTCGGTTGGATTGAGCAAAGCAGAGTTTTCAAATATGTCGTAACGGACACCAAAATCAAAGCCATTGATCTGAGCACGTAAAGAAAGCCAGGTTTCCAAGCCAATCTGTTGATGCTCGTATTGAGGAATGCCGGGAGGGACGATCTTATCGTCGTAGATATAGAAGTAGGTATTATTGTCAAGACTACCGGAAAGGCTCAATTGTTCCTGTCCCTGGGCAAGGAATGAGCATGAAGCGCATAAAAAGATTATAAAAATCCGGTGTTTCACCATAACCTGATTGATTAATAATACGTTAAATGGACAGGAATCGTGGAGTTAATTGGCTCCAAAAATAGATATTTGAGTGAAGGTACACTGTCATTTATTTACCTTACTTCTATAATATACATCATTTCAAATCGCATTATCGTGAAGAAAGTACTGATTTTCTTAGTATTAGCCTCCCTTTCCTTTAGTTTTACGCATCCGGTTTCCACGAAAAAGTTGCCGGATATCACGATTTCAGATCTGCAGGGTAAGCCTGTTAAGATTCAGGAATATGCTAAACAGAGCAAATTCACCATTATGAGCTTCTGGGCGACATGGTGTGCCCCATGCAAAAGAGAACTGGATGCGATTTCTGAATTGTACCCTGAATGGCTGGAAGCCTACGATGTGCGTTTGGTTGCTATCACCATTGATAATGCACGAGCGCTGACCCAGGTCAAACCGTTAATCGAAGAAAAAGGCTGGGAATTTGATGTTCTCGTAGATAATAAGCAGGAATTACAACAAGGGTTAAACTTCCAGGCCATCCCACAAACTTTTGTTGTGGATTCGGAAGGAAACATTTTATACCAACATGAAGGATACACACCTGGTGATGAATATGAGCTTGAAAAAATCATTAAAGAACTAGCTATTAAGTAGTATTCATCCTGATCACCCATCCATAAAATTCTATGGTCCCTGGTGATGATTTTGTCTATAAAATTTACTATATTGGAAAGAAATACAGAAATTGTTTCTGTCTAACAACAATGGCATTTCTGTCTTTTAAACTAATTTGATATCGCTCCACATTTACCTATTTACCACTTCGAGAGTTAATTTTTAGCCTACAGGCTTAATCGCCTTTCGAGTGCTTTTTTTTATTATATTTAGAAAAATTAGATGCAGCGATGAGTGAGCATGTTGTCGATCTACAAGAAGCCTTAAAGGAATACTTCGGTTTTGTTCAATTCAAAGGTGATCAGGAAGAGATCATCGAAACGGTTATGGAAGGTAGGGATTGTATAGTGATCATGCCTACCGGTGGTGGGAAATCATTGTGCTATCAATTGCCTGCGTTGATGATGGAAGGTACAGCCATCATTATTTCACCCCTGATTGCCCTTATGAAAAATCAGGTGGATGCCATTCGCGGATATAGTGAAGGTGATGTTATCGCTCACTTCCTGAATTCCTCCCTGGGCCGCAAGGAAATAGCGCAAGTCAAAGAAGATATTGTCAGCGGAGTAACTAAGTTATTATATGTAGCGCCGGAAACACTGACAAAAGAAGAAAACCTTGAGTTCTTCAGAAACACGAATGTTTCCTTCGTGGCTGTTGATGAAGCCCATTGCATTTCCGAATGGGGTCATGACTTCCGTCCGGAATACAGGAATATCCGTTCTATGATCGAAAGCATAGGTGATAATATCCCTGTCATCGCGCTTACCGCTACGGCTACACCTAAAGTACAAACCGATATTGTCAAGAGCCTCGAGATGCGGAATGAACGCAAATTCATTTCTAGTTTCAACAGGCCCAATCTATATTATGAAGTTCGTCCGAAACTCGGCAAGGATCAGACCATCAAAGAAATTCTCCAAATCCTAAAAGGAAAAGGTGGGCCATCAGCAATCATTTATGTGCAAGCCCGAAAGACAACGGAAGAACTTGCAGAGATGCTCAACCTGAATGGAATTTCTGCAGCACCTTAT
>DASXWI010000095.1:0-6434 GCA_036503755.1 Saprospiraceae bacterium
CTTTTTGGTGGCTCATTGCATAACATTAGTTTTCAACACAACTTTTAGCCTTGCAACAAGATCCTCATTTGCCAGTTGAACACAGCCGGATGTCTGCCCCCGCCATCCGGCTTTTTTCAAGCCTGTAAGGCTTGAAAAAAAGCTTATAGGCTTATAGGTTTATAATGCTTGTAGCTACGATATGTTGATAACCCTATAAGCTATATAAGCCTATAACCTAAGTTAAAAAAACCTATAAACTCATAAACCAATAAACCTTCTAATGCTGGCGGAGATACTTCGGCTTCGCTCAGCACAAGAAACTCCATCCAGCGGCTTGATCTGCTTAACCCGTAAACGTATAAACCTATAAACTGATAAACTCATGCATTGGCTAAAGCCAATTAAGGACCTCATCTACCCACCTCTCTGTGCCGGGTGTGGATTGTTGCGCCCATTAGACAATCATATTTTTTGCCTCGACTGTTTACACGAATTACCTGAAACTGGTTTTCATACTGTTCCGAAAAATCCGTTTACCGCACACTTTGAAGGGAGAATTAAAATCATGAGCGGAGCTTCATTCTTATTTTTTTCAAGAGGTGGTGGAACGCAACGATTGCTGCACCAGATCAAATACAACAATCAACCGGAAATCATCACCACGATTGGAAGATGGTATGGTAAACAATTAATGAAGGTGGATTTGTGGAAAGGAGTTGAGGTGATTATTCCAGTGCCTTTGCATTGGAAAAAACAACGGAAAAGAGGATACAATCAAAGTGCTGTCTTTGGTGAAGCCATCGGAGATGTCATGAATATTCCTTGCCTACAGAAAGCATTACTTCGTGTAACACATGATCGAAGCCTTACTGGAATGAACAGGATGCAAAGAGTGCAAACTATCGGCTCTTCATTTGTAGTTCCAAAGCCTGCACAAGTAAAAGATAAGCACATCTTGCTGGTGGATGATGTCCTCACCACAGGAGCCACGCTTGAATCATGTGCATTGGCATTGGAGAAAGTACCGGTCTCATCGATACGGATGATCACGATTGCTTGCGGAGAGTTGTAAGACAGTAAGACAGTGAGACAGTAAGAGGTGTGAGTGAGAGAGTGAGAATGATTTTTGGACAACTCACCCCCAACCCCTCTGAGTTGACTTGGTGGACGCAAAATGATTTTTGGACAACTCACCCCCAACCCCTCTCTTACAATTGCTTTCGTGTATGCAAGTGATTTCTGTTGAAAGAGAGGGGAGTCCAAGTTCATGAAACCCCCTCTCTTCCATTAACATCTGTAATCAAACGTAATATCTTCAATAAGAGAGGGTCGGGGTGAGTTGCAGGAAGGTCTTGGGTTCAATTAAAAGCAGGTAAGTTTCTTACTACATTTGATCAAATTCAGTTCATATGAACTCAACAGATCAAATGAGAGACGCTATAGTGGCAGAAGTGATTCTCAGGCTTTATGAAGAATCTTTTCCCCGGATATTGAAATGTCTTGATCAACTTTCTAATGACCAGATATGGTGGAGGCCAAATGAGGAATCAAACAGCATTGGCAATCTTGTCCTTCATCTTTGCGGAAATGTAAGTCAATGGATTTATTCAGGTCTCGGAGGATATCCGGATAATAGGAAACGCCAGGCTGAATTTGACGAAAGAGCAATTATAGAGAAAAATGATTTGGTAGCATTACTCATCCAAACCATGGAGAAGGTTAAACCTGTCATCCAAAAGGTAACTCCAGATCAACTTTTGCAAAAACGTCCTGTCCAAACTTTTGAAGAAACAGGATTATCCATCCTGGTGCATGTTACAGAACACTTCTCTTATCATACCGGTCAAATTGCATATATCACTAAAATGCTGACTGGCAGCCAATTGGGTTTCTACGAAGGGGTAAGTTTAGAGTAGGAGGTTAGCATTAAGGGAGTATTTTTGCAATATGCATTCCATCCTGCCGATCATAGTATTCATCGGGCTTGCCTTACCTATGCTCTCTGCACAAGATGACGTAGAAAAACTGCCTTTGGGTATCAATACGGTTACTTTGGATGAAACCACGCCTGTCGTCAGTAAAACCGGGGACAAATTATTCTTTACCCGCACCGCAGATCCTGAATTTGAAGCCTCATTGCTAAATGAAAAAGGACTAGTCAGTTCTGATAAACAAGACTCTAGCTACCAATACCGTCTAGCAAAGATTTATTCTCAACTGGCCGGCCAAACCATTTCTAACCCTGCTTCATCGGTATTCAACCAGGATATTTGGTTTTCTCCTATCAATGGGGATTTATTAGGTGAACCATTGCATCCAGGTTATCCACTCAACAATGCTTTGCCAAACAGCTTGGTCTCAGTTGGCGTTGCACCTGGAGAATATGTCATCCTGAATCAATTTTATAAGGATGGTAGTATGCATGCGGGTTTCTCAAGAATCCTGATGGCAGAAGATGGCACAAGTCAGCCTCCTCAGCCGATGTACATCTATGAGTTCAACCTTTCTGGGTCGGATGTTGATCTTACAATGACTGCGGACGGACAAGTGATCATAATGAGCATGCAACGCAACGATGGAATAGGGATGAGTGATCTTTATGTTTGTTTTTACCTGCGTTATAACCTTTGGTCAAAGCCCATGCATATGGGGAGTGTTATTAATACTTCTTTCCAGGAATCTTCACCCTATATCTCACCGGATAAACGCTTTTTATACTTTGCATCAAACAAACCCGGGGGAATAGGTGGCCAGGATATATATGTAACAGAGCGTCTCAATTATAGCTGGATGAAGTGGTCCGAACCTATACCCGTACCAGGCAATGTCAATACGATCTATGATGAAAGCCAACCTTATTTTGATCCCGATGCAACTTGGTTATATTTCAATTCAAAACGGGATGGGAGCAGTGATATATTCAGACAGCGCCAAACCCCTAAACCGAAACTTAAGAAACCTTTGTATGTCAGGGGAAAAATAGTTGATCCCGCCACAGGGCTGCCTGTCCATAGTGAGTTATTCTGGGGACAACAATCAACTGAGGAATACCTCGAGTATTTCAATACCTATACCGGTGAATTTGAAGTAACCCTTACTGAGTATGAACCTTATAAATTCCAAACCAGGAATGCAAACCATTTTTCACAACGGATCCTCGTTGATCCGAGAGGGATGGAGAAAAACGGGATTGATACGCTTGATTTGATCCTTTATCTTGAGCCTACAAAGTCAAAAGACAATGATATAGTTGAAATTGATAAACGCCATCAACGCCACACCAATTCAGGAACGAAGGAGACTGCTCCGGCATTAGGAACACTTACGTTCTATGATATTAATTTCATAAAAGGTAAATCGATTATTCTGACCAGATCTCGTGCGGCATTAAAATACATTTATCAAATGATGACCGATCATCCAACTTTGGAGATTTTGATTGAAGGACATACCGATAATGTAGGTGATGAGGCTGCATTAGTCGATCTCTCTTTGCAACGTGCGGAAGCCATTCGTGATTATCTTGTGCACCAAGGAATCAGTGGCGACAGGATTCAGATCGCCGGCAGGGGAGCCACACAAGCGCTTTACGGTAACACATCGGAAAGCGGTAGAGCAAGAAACAGAAGAGTTGAAATCTCCGTGATCAAACTATAAATATGAGAGTCGCCGCCCACTTTTTTTCTATTCTTTTCCATCCACTTTTTGTTGTCACCTATATGTCCCTGGTTCTCTTGTGGACGAATCCGTTTGCTTTCGGATGGAGACATGTTGCAGAAGCAGGAACTTTACTCATCATCATTTTTATGACCACGGTCACGTTACCGGCCATTGCAGTGGCGATGATGAAGATGCTTGGATGGGTTTCATCGTTTAGCCTGGAAGATCAACATGAACGTATCGGCCCTTATATCGTAGGAGGTATCATGTATCTCTCCCTCTATCTACACCTGACTCGTGCAGAAACTTTTCCGGTTTCACTCAGAGTTGCTGTTTTAGGAACCTTGATGGGACTTTGGGCTTGTTTTTTCATCAACAACTTCACCAAGGTAAGTGTGCATGCTGCCGGTATGGGCGGACTTGTCGCTATGGTTGCACTGACGAAAATGGTATTTGGGTATGACCAGGCACACATCGGATTATTTGGTGGTTCAAACCTGGTGATTCCGATCGACTTGCTTTTATATGGATCGATCATCATTGCCGGGGCGACATGTACCTCAAGGCTTATTCTGAAAGCTCACGTTATCAAAGAAGTTTACTTTGGTTTTGCGGTAGGACTTATAAGTATTAGCGTGGCTTATTTCATCCTGCGATAAAGAAGACATTGGATTACCAGGTTTGAACTTACTGGCAATGATCCTGAATGGTTTTAGCTGCATTCTGGTAACCAAGCGCTAAAGAAGATTTAAATTCTTTACAAGCTTGCTCTTTGTTGTTCATATTATAATAAGCCAGTCCCCTGTTGTAATACGCTTTTGCATAATTCGGATCAATCGCGATTGCTTTTGAAAAATCATTGACCGAATCATCAAACCGTTTCAGGTTGAGAAAGAGACTTCCCCGATTAAAATAGCCTTTGGAAAATTCAGGACTGAGTTGCAAAGCGGTATTGTAATCTGCCATGGCTTCATCACTTCTTCCTTTGTCCCTGAGAATATTTCCCCTGTTGACGTACGCTTCAACATACCTTGGATTGTAGCGCAGGGCCCGATCGTAATCCTTCAAGGCATCTTCATTCTTGTTTTTATTCATCAGGATTAATCCCCTGTTGTACAAAGCCCTTGCATTTGTACTATCGCAAGTTATTGCATTGCTGAAGTCACTCAATGCTTTATCATTTTCTTTCAGTTTATCGAGGTAATATACACCTCTGCCATTGTAGGCAGGAGATGCACATTTGGTTTTTTCAATTGCATTGGTCCATAAGGTTTCTGAGTTTTTCCAAATGCGAATAGCAGGAATGGTTAAAGCAATGTAAAGAACGCATAACGCTGATGAAAGAAGAATCGGAAGCAATTTAAATGGACTACGTACACGAAAGAAAAGTACAAATATTGGAAACAACAAACCAAGTAATGGAGCATACGTGTATCTGTCTCCAATGAAAACCCCAACTCCTCCATACTTGCCGATAGCAATGGCGGGTGAAACAGTGATCAGGAAAAACAGTAGCCCAAATAGCATGACCTTGTTTTTTTCCCGAAACCGCCATGCCAAATAGACCATACCACCAAGCAAGAAAGGAATTGCATAAAAGAATACTCCCATCATGCTTTGTATTTGAGGTCCTTCATAAATGACTGAAATATGAAATGGAAGGATCACATGTATCAATAGCAGAAATACTTTTAAAATAGCCATCAGCATAAGCTGAAGAAACGGGTTAGCTTCTGAAGCAGCCCTGATCGATTCAGGCATATTGATGGCGCTTCCTACTGCTCCCCCAGAGACGAAAGTTGAAAGGTAAGATCCGAGGCCATATAGATAAACGCCAAGAGCAAATACCAGGAGATGTGGAATCTTTTCTTTGATCAGTGTCAAGATATTTTTTCTGGCAAACAGATAGTCAGTGAGAAACAAAACGGCGACAAGTGTAATCCCCATCGATTTAGTCAGGATGACCAGGCCATAGAATACCGCGGAAAGTAGCAGGTATACGTATTTCGTTTTCTCTATAAACTGCAGGTAGGCCCACCAGGAAAGTAGGAAGAAAAAAGTGTATAATACATCCTTCCGTTCCACAGCCCATGCTACCGACTCTACATGTAAAGGATGGACGCTAAAAGCAAGTGCGATGAAAAAAGCAGCAATTGGGATATGTTGCTTTTGATCGGGAAGAAACTTTTTTAAAAGCGTTAATGCCAGGATAAAAACCAACAACACATTGAGCGAGTGAAGCAGCATGTTGTTGAAATGAAATATAAACGGATCTTCTCCAAAGAGTTGATATTCTGTCCGCCATGACCAAAGAACAATGGGCTTGTAGTGGGGTGTAAAAATATTCCAATCAAAACATGCACTTGCAGGGATATTGGGATTGACCACAACGCGGTTGCTGGTGATGAGGGTATCATCATCATAATTGACAAACTCATGATTGGTCACCTGGTAATACAAGCCAAAGGTGATCAGCAGCAAAGCCGCTGCAAACAGCCAATGATTTTTACGTTTTGGTGGAGATGGTTTTTTCTTGGCCATGCACTAAGGGCAAATTAGAATGAAAACCCTACACTGAATTGCCAGGACCTGCTTTCATTCTTGTCGTTGCGATATATGAAACTCCCATCAGGATTGAGTTCTTTGAAGGAAACATCGTATGTGTTTTGATCCACATCACCCAAACCATGAGTATATCGGGCACTTAGGAATAGTCCTTCATTGATATAAAAAGCGGCACCAAACACCAAACCAAAATCTACTGTGTTGTACCAATTCTTTTCCTTTGTCTC
>DASXWI010000096.1:0-4421 GCA_036503755.1 Saprospiraceae bacterium
TTACTTCTCAGACAATCATTTTCAAACGACACGTTTTGGAAAAGGATGGGCATGGGATGATTATCCTTTTACGTATCAATGTGAGCGAAATGCTTTTCCAATTTACGGCAACAGGATATGGATTCAACGTACGCATGATACATTGACCATTGTACCTTCTTATCTGGCTTCAGTGATCCAGGTAGTCAAAGACACCTTTACGGACACCGGTAAATCTGAATGGGGTGACGGATATTATTATACGTACGATGGTAAGCACGAAGCAGCGGAAGAAGAGATCCCAATTACTTTCTTCAAGAATGATCTGAGATATTGCTGGTCCGAGGCAACCCACCGACAGATAGAATTTATTGATCGTCCTTTTATACCTGGTGCGATTCCTATACAAGGTTCTTTGAGGGATACACTGATCAAAGAGATGATGTTTGAAAGTGATAACCTCATTGCGGAACAATTGCTGCTCTCCTGCAGCCAAAAAGCGTTTGGCGAGATGAATGAAGAACTTGCGATTGGAAAATTGCTGTTTGGACCATTATCAGAATACAAAGATGATCTTGAATGGGTAGATGGATCTGGACTTTCACGATACAATCTGGCCTCACCTAGATCTATGATTGAAGTTTTGTCGCAGATGTTGCGCGTAAAAGGTATAGACTATATGAAAACAGTGATGCCTGCTGGTGGAAAATCAGGAACTTTAATTACTGATTTTAAAGGAAAGGGTGGTAAGCCGTATATCTATGCTAAATCGGGTTCACTGAAACACACTTATTGCCTGAGCGGCATCCTGGTCACCAAATCAGGCAAAGTGCTGCTTTTCTCCTGGATGAATAATCAGTATCATGGCAGCCAGCGTGAACTAAAATCGGGGATGGAGAAAATATTTTCTTTTCTTTACGACCAGTATTAGTAAACACCTTTGATGTTAAATACCCTTTCTCAACCTCAGTTGTTATCGCTTGCAAAGACCTATGGTTTGCCGCTTTTTGTCTACGATGCAGCTACCATTGAGCGTCAGGTTAAAACACTCACTGAAGCTTTTGTTGTGCCAAAGCTTGAAATCAGGTATGCCTGCAAAGCATTAACGACCATTGGCATTCTCAAGGAAATATATCGTCATGGTTGCGGTATAGATACTGTATCACCTGGTGAAATCGTCACTGCGCTTCAAGCAGGAGTCCCTGCTTCACACATCAGCTTTACACCTTCCGGTGTTTTAGAAGAGGAATATGCATTCGCCATTGAAAGAGGCGTACATGTACACGCAGATCAAATCGCAACACTCCTTTGGCTTGATAAATACTATCCTGGACTTTCAGTTACGCTCAGATTTAATCCTGCTGTTGAGGCAGGTGGGCATAGCAAAGTACAAGTGGGTGCCGAAGGTTCAAAGTTTGGTTTTCTTACTGAACAAGTAGAAGAAATAGTTGCATTGACCCGAACGCTTTCACTTCGTATTACTGGGGTGCATATGCACCTTGGGTCTGATATCGGGGATTCAGGAAGTTTTGACCAGGCTTATGATTATTTGTTAGCTATTTCAAAACATTGGATTGACACGCTTGAACGGGTAGATCTTGGTGGGGGTTTTAAAATTCCTTACCACCCTGGTGATCATGCCATTGATATGGAAGCCTTTGGCAAAAGGGTGAGTCAACGGTTCAACCAATTCTGTGCGGAAGCAGGAAGGCAAATAGCCCTCGTCTTTGAACCTGGTAAATTTCTTGTCAGTGCCGCTGGTTGTTTGCTAATGCAAGTTTCCAACGTGAGAGAATCCAATGATACACCATTTGCTTACGTCTCTTCTGGATTTAATCACTTTTTGCGGCCAATGAATTATGGTGCTTATCATCACCTCATCAATTTATCTAATCCGGATGGTCCTGTCAGAAATTATGATGTTGTTGGATACTTGTGTGAGACGGATACTTTTGCTTCAGGAAGGCCATTACATGAAATCCGCAAAGGGGATGTTCTCTGCCTGATGAATGCAGGAGCCTATGGATTCACGATGGCTTCAAACTATAATAGCAGGCCACGTCCTGCAGAAGTGCTTGTGGCTAAAGATGGAACGGAAACATTAATTCGTCGTGCTGAAACTTTCGATGACATGCTTCGTACAGATGCTGGTTACACACAACGTTGATTGGCGAAAAATATTTACAATAAACTTCATTCAACACTGTAGGCTTTGGTGAAACTATATTCTTAGCCATCCAAACGAAATCCGAGGCAAAGGGTTACCTTTATGCACTCTATTTACACCCTTACTAACACTTTCCTGGAATGAATCTTCACCTTGACCGTAACCTTATTTTTTTTGATATCGAATCTACAGGGCTTAATGTAATCCGGGATAGGATTATACAGTTGGCCATGATCCGTTATCATAAAGACGGTTCCCCTGCTATCGAACGTACTTATCTTATCAATCCTGGTATTCCTATTTCACCCGAGGCGATGGCTGTGCATGGGATTACCCCGGCCGATGTGGCCAATAAGCCTACGTTTCAGCAACTAGCCAAAGAAATCTTTGAATTTATTGGGGATGCAGACCTTGCGGGATACAATTCCAACCGTTTTGATATTCCCGTATTGATGGAAGAATTTGCCCGGGTAGGTATTGACTTTGATGTGGATCACAGACGTGCGATTGATGTGCAAAGGATATTTTATAAAATGGAACCTCGTACATTATCTGCTGCTTACCAGTTTTACTGTCAGAAATCCATTGCTAATGCGCATGATGCACTGGAAGATGTAAAAGCTACCATTGAAGTTTTGGATGGCCAGTTGCGAAAATATGATGGTGTCGATTTCCAGCCTGAAGAGGGAGAAGCTATTCCAACTCCGATCCGCAAGGATGTTGAGGCTCTCGCTGCTTTTACAAATGACCTTCAGATTGTCGATGCCACTCAACGACTGAAATACGATCACAACGGAACGATCGTTTTTAATTTTGGAAAATATCTTGGACAACCTGTTGCAGAAGTCTTGATGGCAGACCAACAGTATTATCACTGGATGCTGAACAAAGAGTTTTCTTACCAGGTTAAAAAAATTATTAAACGTCTTGTTGCTGAATACAAAAAAAATCCTGCCTGATTTGATCCGCTTTTTTGGCCTGATCATGTGCTTTGGTATTCTCCAATCTGCTTGCAATACAAGAATTGAAGGATGCCTTGAGTCCAATGCTGAAAACTTTGATCTCAACGCTGAACTGCCCTGTGATGGTTGCTGTACGTATCCATCTATAGGACTGACCCTTTCTCAAAAATGGGGAGACGAGAATTTTAACAATGCAGATACTTTGTATGACATTCATGACAAGCCTTACAAGATTGAGGATCTAAGGTATTTTCTGACTACCTGGTCATGGACCAATGCCGAGGGAGACCTCTTTACAGTAGACAGTATTGAAAACGAATGCAATAGTATAGCCTTTCGTTATACGCCGGATAATGTGATTATTGACACAAGGAAGTTTGTGTATACATTGGGTACGATTCGTGAATACCCGGTTACAGACGCTGTGTTCTTCTCTTTAGGACTTACCAGGGATTTCAGTTGCCTCGATGATGAAGATCCGACTGTTCCTCCTGAATTGACAGATAACAGCCCGCTTTGGAATCCAGCCACTAATTCCCTTGAAACGATGCGGCTGATCATCAATCTGGATATTGACTCCACCAGGTTGGATACCATTTTTATGGATATATCTTCAAGTCGTGCCCTGGGATATGCGCTTGAAATCGAAAAGGGGTTTGATACTCAATTTTTGCTTTCGATTGATTATGCGCTTTTGTTTTCAGAGGTTGATATCCAGAATTTAAGCACTTTTGAAATGTCGGTGATTTCACATTTCAATGAAAGCATATTTCCAACTCCATAAAAGCCATTTGTAAATGGAACAAATGGTCATTTTGAGCCGTTAAGTAAAAAACAACAGAAAGCATGAAATATTTACTCGTTACACTATTTGCCCTCAATCTGGTGATCCTTTCGTCCTGCAAAGAAGATGAAGAAGTGGGTACAGTCATTATCAATTTCAAGGCCGAATACGATGGGGAACCGTTACACACTTTTGATACCAAACCTTTCGAGAATGGGCAACAATTACAGTTCACTCATTTGAGCATGTTGGTTGCCGACCTTCAACTTCTCAAATCTGGAGGTGTGGAATCCCTGGATGATATTGAATTGGTGAATCTAAGTTTCGCGGATTCTCTGACTGCTGTAGATGGTTACACGGTTAGATTCAATGATGTACCTGCTCAAGCGTATACGGGCCTTAGTTTTGGCATTGGTGTGCCCCAGGACCTTAATGCGATGGTACCGGCTGATTTTCAATCTAATAACCCACTAAGCAATACAGGCTATTACTGGATCGGCTGGAATAGTTATATTTTCCAGAAAACGGA
>DASXWI010000097.1:0-17725 GCA_036503755.1 Saprospiraceae bacterium
TACTGAGTACATCGTGATCACGCATCCTGACCTGATGGCCTTGGGTACAGAAAGTGAGTATATCCAATACAGGATTTCTCCTCAAGGAGGTGCTTATCGCGCAAAGGCATATTCTATCCTGGACCTCTATGAACAATTTGGATATGGAATTGAAAAGCATCCACAGGCCATTCGCAACTTTGTAGAATTTTTCCATCGTCATTGGCCATCCGCCAGGATGGTTTTTATCATTGGCAGGGGAATTGAATATTTCAGATCCCGCTATCCAAGTGGCCTTTGGGAGCCTTCATTTTTTGTTCCTACGTTCGGAAAACCGGGCGCCGATAATTTATTGGCGGCTACACTCTGGGATCTGTTGCCAAGATATCCGATTGGAAGGCTAGCCATTACCAACCCAGAAGGAATTGCTAACTATCTCCGAAAAGTCAAAGCACATGACCTGGCTCGTTTTACCGGGCAGACATTTGCTGAAAAGAACTGGATAAAAAATGTCATGCATATTGGTGGAGGTAAAGATCAAACCGAACAAATGGGTTTTGAGGTAACGCTCAAATCCCTGGGAAATGACCTGGCCGCTTCAGGTTATGGAGCCAATATCAGTTTTTTTCAAAAACAATCAACAGATGTAATCGGTGAAACTGAATCTGCACAAATTCTGAAATTGCTGAATGAAGGTTGTGGCATAATCAATTACCTCGGACACTCTGGAACCAGCACTTTTGAATATAATATCAATGATCCTTCTGAATGGAATAATAAAGATCATTATCCTTTCTTCAGTGCAATGGGTTGCAGCGCGGGACAGATCCATAATACCTCATTAAGCTTAAGTGACAATTATGTGCAGATTGTAGATGAAGGAGCCGTTGCTTTTATTTCAGGATCGGGATCACAGTATCCGAATTCACTTACAACCTGGGCCAAACAGTGGTATGATTACTTTGGAAACCTTGAATATGGCACCACACTAGGTGAATCCAATTTATTTGGCCTAAAGGCACTGACCAATTTCATTGATATTGATAATCCAGGATCTGTTTCCTATCGATATCTTCTCGAGCAACAAACACTTCAAGGAGATCCTGCTTTACAATTCCATCCCCTTCCAGGACCTGATTACACTATTGATGCCAATTCAATATCATTTACTCCGGATGTAATCAATACTAAGCTTGATAGTTTTGATGTCTCCTTTTCTGTAGCCAATATCGGACGCAACCTTCAACAAACTATTCATTACAAAATCCAAATCAGGTTACCGGATGGCCAGATTATAGATGCTAAACAAGACACAGTTACTTCTAACGCATATGAAAGGATAGTTACTTCGCGTATTCCATTGCTTACCGGAAAGGAAACAGGTGCATTCAGATTGTTGATCACCATTGATCCTGATCAAACTGTTGAAGAACTTCCTGCACCTGATGCAGAAAATAATAACATCCTGATTGACAATCTTGGTGCCGAAGGCATTGCATTTTTTATTGTCGATGATCTTATCTCAGCTGCCTATCCGCCTGATTTCAGCATCGTCAATATTCCTAATCCGGTGATGGTGGCTACTGGGAGCAATGCATTCAGCAAAGGATTGAATATTACATTCGAATTGGATACCACACCTTTTTTCAATAGTCCGACACTTATCCACGAAAAATTCCTTGATCATTCTTCTACAATCTCCTGGTCACCTGCTACAAGCTGGATTCCTGACCAGGTCTATTATTGGAGAGTCAGCACAGATAGTATCTCACCTGAACAAGGATATTACTGGAGCCGAAAATCATTTATATATCAGCCAGGAAGCTTCCCTGGTTGGAATCAATCTGAATTTTACCAATTCACAGACAACGAACTCTATCTCTTGGTGCCCGACAGTACTAAAAAAACTTTTACGTTCGGCAGTTCATCACGGAGTTTTAATATACTGAATAGGTTCCATGATATTGCCCAGGGATTAATTCCAAAGGTCACGGTTGATGGTGTAATCAAAGCAGAATTCTTCACAGGCTTCCGAACCAGGAATGTTCAATTATTTGTTTGCGCTATTGATTCTCTCACTGGTAATTACATTCTCAATCCAAACCCGGGATTGTATGGGTCGGTCAATCATCTTTCATTTGATGCTCCGATATTTCCTTACCGGGCGGACTTGCCGGAAAGTCGTCAGGCACTTATTGATTTTGTAGAAAATGTGATTCCAGCCGGACATTATGTTTTCTTTTATACCTATCAGCAACCTGCATTTCCTGATTATTATCCTGAGCAGTGGGAATCAGATGAAGCGATCTATGGGAAGAGCATTTACTCCATGATCGAAAAGCAATTTCCTTCTTCAGCCATCAGGACACTCGCTGGATCTGACAGCAAACCATACATTGTTTTTTTCCAAAAGGACAGGGGCGGTATTCAGGAACTGATTGCTGCTGATTCAGCAGGTGTGATATCAATGAATTATGACATCAAAAGTTCTTTAACCAAAGGAGGACATATTTCCCAATTGGTTGGACCTGCTTCTCAATGGTATTCCATACTTTCAGAAGCCGTGTCCACCTCAGCAGACACTGTTGGAGAAAATATACTTTCCGCTATTGCGCTTTCTGCTGACTTCGAAGATACCTTGGTGATCTCAACGCGAATATTATCTCAGGATACAATGATTGCAGATATCGATGCAACGCAATATCCTTACATACGTTTGACATTCACAACAGAGGATACAGTCACTTATGATCCTGCAGAGATGATATTCTGGCGGGTGCTTTATGATGGGTATCCTGAAGTAGTGATAAAACCAGATCTGGGTTTTGAATTTCATGCTGATACCTTAAATCAAGGGGAGACGATGCATTTGACATCCTATGTAGAAAATGTCAGCCCTTTTCCAATTGATACGTTACAAGTTTCGTTGCGCATCATCAGTGAAAACAATACCACCGAAGAACTTAGGACTATCCTTACTAATCTTGAAGCCCATTCTTCTCAGCCTGTTTCTTTTGAGAAAAGTACAGTGGCCTATCAAGGAGATTACCAGGTCATCATGGAAGTAAATCCGGATCGTGGTTTAAAAGAAATTAATTACAACAACAATATTGGCACACTCCCGATGCATGTCAGATCTGACAATGCCAATCCAATACTAGATGTAACTTTCGACGGCTATCATATTGAAGATGGTGATATAGTAGGTGCAAAGCCTCTGATCAGGATTCAGTTACGTGATGAAAATGATTATCAAAGACTGGATGATACCTCTGCATTTGAAATTTCGCTTGAATATCCTTCAGATGCTCAACCTGAGCCTGTTTATTTCACAGCTCCATGGGTTCATTTTATTCCAGCAGTTGATTCCAGTGAAAATATGGCAATCGTAGAATTGTCTCCGGATTTATTTGAGGATGGGATGTATACCCTGCAAGTGCAAGCCAAAGATGCGAGTGGCAATGATGCCGGAGATAATGAATACATCGTTTCATTCGAAGTCATCCAAGAGCGAACCGTTTCGGCCATATATAATTATCCTAATCCATTCAGTTCATCGACACGGTTTATTTACACATTGACTGGTCCTGGATCTCCACCATTTTATAAAATAGAGATTCTTTCCATTACCGGTATTTTGGTCCGCGAGATTACGGAGCAAGATCTTGGCCCACTTGCACCAGGAAATCACAAGACTGAATATGCATGGGATGGCACAGATCAAAATGGAAATGAATTGTCTGCTGGCCTCTACCTATATAGACTTGTCGTAAAGGATGAAAACATGCAGGACTATGGCCACTACAACCCTTATGGCGATAGCGATTTCGAAATTAAAGGTTGGGGAAAACTTGTGATCGTCAGATAATATATATGGCTATCACGACGATCATCGAAGCCGGTTCACCTGTACAGTATTGGCGGAAAATAAAAGAATGTTGGCAGTACAGAGATCTGCTCAGGATGTTGAGTTACCGCGATATACGGGTCAGATATGCTCAGACAGTGCTTGGTATGACATGGGCCATCATCAATCCCCTAATTTCCGTACTCCTTCTTTATTTTGTTTTTGGTGTAGTGATTAAAGTAGATACGCAAGGTGTACCTCCTTTACTATTTTCCATGGCTGGCATTTGTTCGTGGAATTATTTTTCACGCGTAGTGGGTGAAGCAGGAGGTTCTGTCATTGGCGCCCAATCCCTGGTTAAAAAAGTATATTTTCCAAGACTTGTTATCCCGTTGTCTAAATCTTTCTCAGCGTTGATTGATTTATGCATTGTCCTTGTCATCCTTGGTGGAATGATGATCATTTATAAGGTTCCGCTTCATTGGCAGACCCTGATGATCATTCCTTTTACGCTGCTTGCTGTGTTGGCTGGAATTGCCTTTGGGATTTGGGTGGCGGCGTTGACTATTCGATTCAGGGATTTTACGCATATACTTCCTTTAGTCTTGCGTATTGGTATGTTTCTGAGTCCGATTGCATATGGTGCGACTCTTGTACCTGCAGCTTATAAATGGGCTTTTTACCTTAATCCATTGACGGGCATCATCGAAGGGTTCAGATGGGCTTTGTTCAATACACCACTTGACCCGGTAACCGTATGGATGTCGGTCATCACGATCATGATCGTGATGATCATCGGGGTGTGGTACTTTCTTAAAATGGATCAATATATCGCTGATATCATTTAACCAATGAAGAAAGACAACGCAGCGATAACCATAGAGGGATTGTCAAAAACATACCAACGCGGAAAAGTCCGGAAAGGGGATATTCGCAGCAGTCTTGAATCCTGGTGGTCAGGCATAGGTAAGCAAACGGAGGAGTTCTTTGCTCTCAAAAATATTGACTTGTCTATTCAAAAGGGAGATGTCGTAGGGATTGTCGGTCCGAATGGAGCAGGGAAATCAACATTACTCAAGCTGCTTTCTCGGATAACCTTTCCTACAAAAGGCAGAATGGTCATTCATGGCACTCTTTCTTCTATGTTGGAAGTGGGCACTGGCTTTCATCCCGAGCTCACGGGCAGGGAAAATATTTATCTCAATGGTGCCTTTATAGGTATGCGTCGTGATGAAGTAAATCGCAAACTGGATAGTATTGTTTCTTTTTCTGGCCTGGAAGCATTTCTGGATACCCCGGTCAAACATTATTCCTCCGGCATGTATGTTCGATTGGCATTCGCTGTTGCTTCACACCTCGAACCAGATATCTTATTGATTGATGAAGTGCTGGCTGTGGGGGACCATGAATTCCGGAAAAGATGCATGGATAAATTGCTCGATGTTTCAAGCCAGGGACGAACCATCATCATGGTTAGCCATCAAATGGCTTACCTCAAGGAATTATGCACTTCAGGAATTTATCTCCATGGGGGAGCCATTCAGTTCCAGGGAACTATAGATGACACGATCAATCATTATGTCAATCATTTCACTACAGCCCGTCAATCACTGGTCAAAGACCGAAAAGACAGAAGAGGTACTGGGATTGTTAGGATGACAGGTTTCAACATATTGGATAAAAACAAAATTCCTATACATACAATTGCGGCCGGACAAGAATTGTTTTTTAATATTCAAATGGAAACTACTTCCTCACAGGCCTATAATGTGGTCGTTCAGTTGGAATGGTATGATATGTTTGGTCAGCTTTGTTTCGTAGCCAATAATGGCATCAGTAATTCATCTATTCCGAAAATCAATTCGGGACAATCTTATACCTGTCACATTCCAAAATTTCCATTGAATAAAGGAATGTATTTCATCAGTGGCAGTATCCATGTCGCCAACCAACTTGCTGATGAGGTGCTTCATATTACTACGCTTGATGTCGATGAAGGACTGTTTTATGCAACCGGTAAATTGCCCCAGGCGAATAAAGGTTTTCTTGTGGATTATACATGGACCTGATTCGTATAACTCACCTCATGAGTTTTTTTTCTGCCTTCCAATGCCGCTGATGATCATTATCCGGTGAATACCTTTTCTTAAAATATAAATTGCTGTCTGCAATATAGAGATCGGAACATCTTTTTTGGTAAGGTTGAAAAATGGTAAAATCTCTTTCCTTGCAACCGGTTTTCCTTTGGTGCGACTATTCATGTTGCGGCCATGAATAATTTTCAACCATGCATTAGGTGAATGAAGATCCTTGACGACGATATGTGCCGGAGGTCGTGTATGCGAAAATCCAAGTACAGTTAGGTATTCACGATCCTGGGACTTTGTTTCAATTAAACTGGTGAAATGATTTAAATTGGCATTTCGAATCCCTGTCAATATTTGTTTTTCAACATCGTATACAATGCCATGAAGGAAATTCAATAAAGTCTTATCCTGGGGAATAAAGGCTTCTTGAATACGTTGCATATATTCTTTTCCAAGCCCATCATCGTTATCCATTCTGGAGGTAATCACGTATGGAGTTGGATCATCTGCAAGTATTTGCCTGAGATCGATCATTAAATGGTCAAACTCACTGACCAGCCGGATGGTCGCTTGTGGAATTTCATGTATGATCTGACGGACAGCTGAAAGGTATTCAGGTGGCGTATTCATGTCGAAATAAATAAGCCAGGTGAAGTTCTTTTGACTTTGGTTGGTGATGGTGGGGACACAATATTTCCTGAAGATCAGGATGCGCTCATCGAGCCAGGCCTGGTCTAAAACCTTTTTACCCGCTTTGTCTTTATCCCAGTTTTTTACAGGGACATTAAAGCGAGTGATCAGATAATGCGTAAATTTCCCATTCATTGTCACCCCTTAAAGGTAATGTTATGCAATGGCTTAGAAACACAGCCTATATTCTGATTGTCCTTCTTGGTGGAGGTTTCATTCTCCTACAGGGGAAGGGGCTGCTGTTTCCATTCTTGTTTGCCGTTTTCTTCGCCTTCCTGTTGATGCCGCTGGAAAAATGGATCTATCGGAGAATCCCGCAAAAGGTGGTTTCGATTACCGGTAGTGTAGTTTTTGTCCTGGCGGTGATCGGAGGATCACTTTTTGTATTTGGGTACCAGTTGATCGAGATCTTTTCGGAAATGAATGCCATCCAGGATCAACTTAAAAACGGGATTCAGCAAGTCATGGTGTTTCTGGATCAAAATATTCCATACCTGGAAATGCCTGCCGATCCTCAATCCATGGATGAGATGATGAGCAAACTGATTGCAGCCCCTGTTGATTTTGCAGTAGCCGGTATCAGCAATGGGGCAGGATTTTTATTTAATGCCGCATTAACGTTTATCTACACCATCTTCCTGCTTATCTATAAAGATGCTTTCAGGGATTTTGTCAAGATCCAGTTTCCCAAAGACAAACGGGAGGAAATTGAATCTATACTCACTCAATCCGTCCATCTCATTCAGCGCTACCTTGCTGGTATGGTCACCGTGATTATCATTCTTGCCTTTCTCAATTGTATCGGATTATTGCTGATCGGTGTTGAACACGCTATTTTCTGGGGTGTCCTTGGGGCGTGCCTGGTCATCATCCCTTATATCGGAACTACTCTTGGAGGCCTTCTTCCCTTTTTATACTCAATGGCAACCGCTCATGAACCATGGCAACCTTTTGCTGTCGTGGTTATGTATGTAGTGATCCAGCAACTTGAAGGAAATTGGATTACACCAAAAATTGTAGGCTCAAGTGTAAGCATCAATCCTTTTTTTGCTTTGATAGGAATTGTCATCATGGGATCCTTGATGGGAATCGGAGGAATTGTGTTGGCTATTCCCCTTTTGGCTATTCTTAAGCTTGTGGCTGAATCAGTTGATGTGCTCAAACCAGTTGCTCTATTAATGGATAAAGACCTCATGAAAAAACGGCATCTCTTCCTGAGCAAATATGATAGAGAGGATTACCGGTTTTCATCAATCATCAAGGAAGAGGAGAAACGATGACCCACCAGGTAACCTGGAAAGATAAAATTCGCGCGGTACTGCCTTGGAAAGTATATTGGAAACTGAAGCGAATACGGGAAGAGATTTTTTCCTTAGTATCTCCTGGTGACCTTACATCCCTGGCTAAGGTTTATAAAACTGATAAATGGGGCAATCATTTTTATACGCCTGTGTATGAAAAGTATTTCAGGCATTTGCGTTACAAGCCAATCACCTTATTAGAAATTGGTGTAGGTGGCTATGCCAAACCCTTTCATGGGGGTGATTCACTTAGGATGTGGAAGAGGTATTTTCCAAATGGAAAAATCATAGGGATCGATCTCTATGACAAGTCTGCGCTGCAGGAAAACAGGATGGATATCATCCAGGGTGATCAGTCTGATCATAACTTTTTAAAAGAACTTGCGCATCTGAAGGGCCCTTTTGATATCATCATCGATGATGGAAGTCATGTCCAGTCTCACATCCTGGCTAGTTTTGAAACGTTGTTTCCGTTGATGAAACCGGGAGGGATATACGTGATAGAAGATACACAAACTTCCTATTGGCCAAAATTTGAAGGCAGTACAACGGATATGAAAAGTGCTCCTACCGCCATGAATTATTTTATTGAACGCATTCATGCTGTAAACCGCGCAGAGTGGCTTGAAGAAGGGAAACCAACCGATATTCCTGACCAAGACATCGCTTCGATTTCGTTTTATCACAATTTGATTGTGATTACTAAAAAATCAAGTTGATTACCTGATGTCGGAGACATCCAATGTGATCGCAACCTAAGCCTAACATTGCTTTTTTTATTGATACCTGCGACCTCAATTTTAAACAATGCGGCTCACGAGCTGCAGCTACATTCTTCACTCTTCACTTTTCATTCTTCATTTATTTCAGGATTCGCATATATTCTTTCCAAGGCCCGACTTCGACCTCATACTGTTTTGCAATGATCCTGGAGATCTGGTAAATATGTGTCATGTCATGCACTACCCATGAGGCAAGCAATTGGCCAAGGGTCACCGGGCCAAATGCGGGATGAATACCTTCTTTTCGGAGATCATCTTCTGTCAGGTCAGCAGCTAAAAGGATCAGGATATTCTCTATACGGAGTTGTTCAAATTGATGGAGCAACGAATCAATAGATCGCCCGGCTGCAATTGGAAAATGTCCGGTACGATCAAACGGTATAAATTTTTTATCCGATGATTCATCAAGGATAATCCGCATCCTTGGGATCCAGTCAGTTTGCTCGCCATAAATCAGATGAGCTACCACTTGATGTGGTGTCCATGTATCAGGACCTTCAACGGCATGCAGCCAATGTTCATCAAGACCCGAAACCAATTCCCGGACAGTGGCAGGTGTACGTGTCAGGATGCTTATCACCGAAGGAATATCGACTGGAATCATGGAATGAATACCAATTTAAATCATCTCCCCCTGTCCAGGGGGTAAGGGGGTATAACAATCAATAACCTGAGTTCTGCACAATAATCCCACCCGTCAAATCAATTTCCGTCTGTGGAATAGGTAATAAAATATGTTTCGTGGCTACAAAATTTGTCTTGAGCGGTGCCATCACATCAGCAATTCGTCCCCAACGAGCGAGATCAAACCATCGATGTTGCTCCATGGCAAGCTCAACACGACGTTCATGATAGATAATCTCTCTTAATTCGGTTTGATCCGTTACGGTCACGTCTTTTAATATAAAAGTGTTGGATCCTCTTGCACGCGCTCTGACCTGGTTGAGGTAATCTAGCGCTACTCCTGAATTTCCCATTTCATTATAAGCTTCGGCAGCAAGCAAGAGAATATCTGAGTAACGAATGATCCTGATATTGCCCGGTCCGTTATCATTCAGTCCGGCATGTTTAGGTACCCATGCTTTTTGATTGTATCGGGCATTTAAGATTTCAGGATTATTATCTATGATATCAGACCCATCAGGTAGTACTTCCTGTTCATACAGTATTGTAGCCTGCCGGCGAGGATCACCTAACTCATATGAAGCAATAAGATCATCACTTGGACGATTGAAACCGAACCCAAGATTTGGAGAGCCTCTGACACCCTGTACCATATTGAAGGGAGTAGCCCCAGGACCAGCAATGGCGGCTTGTTCTGCAACTGCACTTATTTCAAATATGCTTTCTGTTCCATGTTCACCAACAGGTAAAAAATTATCTGAGTATCGTGCCAGCAACATGTATTCTCCTGAATTGATGATGGAGTCGCATTGAATGATAGCATCACTAAATTGTTGTTTGACCATGTACAATTTGGCCAGCATTCCTCTTGCTGCTCCTTTGGTAGCCCGCCCAAGATCTGCTGCATCATAATCTGACTTTTCAGGTAGTGAAGCAATCGCGTCTAAAAGATCCTGTTCGATAAGATCGTAGACAGCTTCTTTGGGTGACCTCGCTTGATTGTAATATTCATCTTCTGACAACACATCTGTGATCAAAGGAATGTCACCAAACCATTGTACTAATCTGAAGTAGGTATAAGCTCTCAGGAATTTACATTCACCAATCAACCTGTCACGTAATGCAACATCCATATCAATCCCTGGAATATTAACGATCGCCAGGTTTGCCCTGAAAATAAGCTGATAATGTCCTGTCCAGGCACCTGTGATGGCTGTGTTGGTGGCATCAAATGTAAACTCGTCCAATTCGAGCATGTACGGTGCGTCAGTAGGTGTACTTCCTTTATCTGCATCATCACTGATGATGTCCGTAATCCCGATCCAGGGAAATGCACACAATTCCCACACGCGGAATTTCTGATAGATGGCATTGGTCGCCCATACTGCATGATCAGGTGTTTCGAAAAAAGTATCAAACGTCAGTTTGCCTTTTGGTTTCCTTTCCAGAAAATCTTCACTACAACCACTGGCCACAGCGATCAGCAATACCAGTAGGGAGCGGAAGAGTATACTTATTTTCATCTCTCTTGATCTGTTTATATTTTTCATGATCATCGATTTCTACTAGATTAAAATTGAAGTTCAAGTCCTACCTGCCATGATTTCGCAACCGGGTAAGCGCCGAAATCAAATCCAACTTCATACGTGTTCGTTGCATTTGGAAATTCCGGTGAGTATCCTGAATATTCCTGGCTCGTCCATAGATTGGTCCCCGTCACATAGAGTCTCACACGATCAATTTTTGCCTCTGATGTGACATCAGATGGAATTGTATACCCAAGGCTAAGCGTTCTCAGGCGAATAAAACTTCCATTCTCGATGAACCGATCGCTTACCCTGTAGTTGTGGCCACCATTGATAAGCCGAGGCTCAGTGGTGGAAGGATTGTCAACCGTCCAGCGATCGACGACATGACCTTCCCAATTAAAAACAGCTACACGTGACATTTCTTTTGCATTATACACCTGGTGTCCACTTGCTCCAAGAACATCTGCGTTCAGATCAAAACCAAGCCATTGAACTCCACCTGTAAAACTATAGGAGAGTTTTGGTATCGGACTTCCGAGATAAACGCGGTCATCAGCATTAAGAACACCATCTTGATTGTTGTCTTTATAACGTATATCGCCGATTGCTTCAGGACCAAATTTTGCACTTCCATCTATCTCCTCTTGTGTCTGGAATATCCCTGCCACCTGGTATCCATAAAATCCACCAATGGGTAGTCCAACTACCGTACGTGAAGCAAACTCACCATTGATGCCGGCTGCGAATATTTCGCTACGACCATCTGCTAACTTCTCGACAGTATTCGTTACCGGGGAAAGGATCACTCCGAAATTGTAGGCCACCGTACCACCCTGTCTCCAGGTTGCACTTATATCCCAGCCTTGATTTCTGACTTGAGCTGTATTGACCACTGGATCATCTTGTGATCCAACATAGTCGGGAATGGGTACGCCTGCAATAATGTCAAATGTCTCGCGATTGTACCAATCTACTTCCATATTGAGCTTGCCATCAAAGAATCCCATTTCTACACCGATGTCTGCTTGCCTGGATGTTTCCCATTGCAGATCTGCATTCGCTAAGGATAATAATGTTGCGCCTTGATTTAAACTTTCACTTCCACCAAAGACACCATACAATCCACTTGTTACTGCTCCGGTAGAAGGATAGCCTGAAGCAGATGCCTGGTTACCCAACTCCCCGTAACTTGCCCTCAATTTCAACCTGTCTAGAAAATCCAGGCCTTGTACGAAAGATTCATCCGTCATATTCCAACCTATACTGGCGGATGGAAAATGTCCTGTACGATTTGCTTTTGTAAAGCGACTCGAACGGTCAGTTCGCCAACTCGCTGTAAAAAGATATTTATTCTTGAAAGTATAGTTGACTCTAAACAGCATAGAGGTAAGAGCTTCATCTGAAGCTTCCTGGAAATTCATTTGCGTAGTATCATTACCGGCAGACAGATAGAGTATTTCATCTGCAGTTCCTGGAAAATTTTCACGACTACCTCCTAATTTATTGAAAACTCTTTCTTCAGCGGTATATCCTGCCAAACCTGTAAAGTGATGTTCTTTCCAGGTCCGGTCATACGTAAGTGTCTGTTCCCAAATCCAATCATTATTAGAGTTAACTTCTACACTCAATCGGTCATTCAGGTTGCGTTGAGAACCACTGACTTCAAACTTGGGTTCAAAAAATTCCTGGTTGCGGTTGGCTTTGTCAAATCCAAAATTGGATCTGAAAGTGAAGTGTTCGAGAAAGTGGATATCTGCATAAAGATTTCCAAACAATCTTGACCTTCTATTATGATTATCACTTTTATAGAAAAGATCAGCGGAAGGATTAGCCACAGGTAAACCAAAAAAAGTCGGATCACTAAAATCACCGTTGGTATCTCTTGGGGTAAATACCGGGGGCATGTGATATGCGCTAATCAGTACATCTGGGGCTACATCTTCACGTATCGAAGAATTGGAAATATTGTGCCCTATCGAAATAAATGGATTCAATTTGAATTCGCCATTGATGCGGAAGGTAAGCCGGTCGTAATGCGAGTTCTCAATGATCCCATCCTGAGAAAAATAATTGGCGCTGAAATTATACTGATATTGTTCTGACCCACCATTTGCCCCTATCGTATAATTGGATATCGGAGCATTCCTGAATATTTCATCCTGGTAGTTGGTGCCTTCACCTAAGGAGTCAGGATTGGGAAAATAATCCTGCGCAGGTAGATCATTATACGCAGAAGCAAACTCAGCTGCATTAAGAAGGTCAATATACTTAGTGACTTCTTGCACACCATAATAAGCTGAAGCTGTGATCACAGCTTTGTCTCTGCTCTTTCCTCCTTTTGTAGTGATGAGAATAACACCATTTGCACCGCGACTTCCATAGATCGCTGCTGCAGAAGCATCCTTAAGCACTTCAATACTTTCTACATCCTCCGGATTGATATGAGAGGCATCGTAGGTAATCATTCCATCAATCACGTAGAGTGGATTGGCATTGTTGAGTGTACCCGTACCACGAATCCTCACCACAGCTCCTGCACCGGGTGTTCCGGAAGAAGGTGACACATATACGCCAGAAACTTTCCCTTGTAAGGCTTGCTCCACATTAGAGGTTGGTATCCTGGAAATATCTTCTCCTTTTACGGAGGAAACAGCGCCGGTGAGATCACTTTTCTTTTGGGTACCATAACCGACAACCACGATTTGATCAAACAAAGTGGATTCTTCGGCGAGGCGAACTTCCAGGTTGTTGCGGCCATCAACACTTATTTCAACGGTGGAGTACCCGGTGTATCGGAAAATGAGGATTGGATTTTCAGTAGTCAGTGTAATCGAAAACCGGCCATCAAGGTCAGTTAAACTACCCCGATCCGTTTCGGCTTCGAGGATGGTTACACCAATCAATGGATCGTTGGTATTGGCGTCAAGCACAAGTCCGGTTACCGTTGTTTGCGCAAAGACAGATGCCGGAAGCCAAAACAGGCTTAGACATATCATTCGTAAAATTTTCATCTCTATCTGGTTCTGTTGCGTTAAAGAAAGGTCTTTTGTGGTGTTCAAACGTAAGGGTTATTCCCTGAGATTGAATGCTCTCTTCTGCAATCGCTCCGAATCGGGTCCGGCCATAATCCAAAAGGAACCTGGTTCGGTCTTGAAGGTCATATCTGCGGTATGAAAGGCCAGGTCTTTACCGGTCAACTTAAATATAACATTTTTGCTTTCCCCCGGGGCAAGTTTTATTTTTTCAAAACCTTTAAGTTCTTTTACCGGGCGCGTCACACTGCCTACAAGATCGCGTACATAACATTGTACGATTTCCTCACCCGCAACACTGCCTGTATTTTTAATTTTTATACTGGCTACTATAGTATCCGTCATCGAATATTCTTTAGAGGACACCATTAATGAATCATAGGTGAAAGTAGTGTAACTCAATCCATATCCAAATGGATACAGAGGCGAGTTTGGCATATCCAGGTATTTCGAATTCCATTTTGAATTAGGATCGTACGGACGTCCTGTGTTTTTCTCATTGTAAAAAACAGGTACCTGACCAACATGTCTTGGAAAGGACATAGTGAGTTTTGCTGAAGGATTGTAGTCACCATATAATATATCTGCTATCGCCGGACCTCCCATCGTCCCTGACCACCATGCTTCGACCACAGCTGCAGCATTTTCAGCGATCCATGGAATAGCTAATGGTCTTCCATTCATCAACACGACGACTACCGGTTTTCCTGTCGCTACGAGTTCTTTTATAAATTGTTCCTGGACACCAGGGAGTGAAATGTCCGCCCTTGCAGCGGCTTCACCACTCATTTCTTTGTTTTCACCAACGACTGCAATGATAATATCTGAAGACCGTGCTACTTCCAGAGCAGCGGCAAAACCAGAAATATCATTTCCATCAATGGCACAACCTTTGGCATGCGTTACTCTAATACCATCTTTTGTTGCTCTTTCCTGGAATGCATCAAGGACACTGACACATTTATCACCTTCACCTGCACCGCTCCATGGACCGATCAGGTTTACCCTGTCATCGGCTAATGGCCCGACAAGGGCAACAGATTTGTTTTTTGTAAGAGGGAGTGTTTTATTTTCATTTTTTAGCAATACAATGGATTTGCGTGCACTTTCCCTTGCTACCGAAAGATTGGTTTGAGAAAAAACCTCCTCCTTTTCGCGCTGAGCATTACAATACTTGTAAGGATTTTTAAAAAGATCTAACTCAAACTTAATGCGGAGGATTCTGCGAACAGCTTCGTCTACGGTTTTTTCCGAAACACGTCCTGCAGCAATAGAAGCTTTGAGATACTTTTGGAAAACGGCACCTTGCATATCCATGTCAACACCTGCATTCGCAGCGAGTTCTCCAGCATGGGCTTCGTCTGCAGCATATCCATGGTTGACCATCTCATTGATGCTGGTGTAGTCTGTGACGACGAAACCATCGAAATGATTTTCTCCGCGCAATACATCTGTCAGCAACCATTTGTTGCCTGTACTTGGCACACCATCAAGGTCATTGAATGAAGTCATGATCGTCATAGCGCCTGCTTCAATACCTGCTTTATAGGTTGGGAAATAGAAATCCCTGAAATAGCGCTCGCTCATATCGACTGTGTTGTATTCTCTTCCCGCCATCGGTGCTCCGTAACCAGCGTAATGCTTGATACATGCAACAACTCGATCTGCATTATCAAATCCTTTGCCTTGAAATCCATGCACACGCGCACGTGCGATCAGCGAACCTAAGTAGGGATCTTCGCCTGCACCTTCCATCACACGGCCCCATCGTGGATCACGTGAGATATCTACCATGGGAGCAAATGTCCAATGTAAGCCTGCTGCAGCAGCTTCAGCTGCCGCAATCGCTGCAGTTTGCTCCATGGCAGCCAGATCCCAGCTACATGATTCTGCCAATGGTATCGGGAATATTGTTTTGTAACCATGAATCACATCATAGCCAAAGATCAAAGGAATCCCCAACCTGCTTTCCTTGACAGCTACTTCCTGAAGATGTCTTGTGAATGCTACGGTGTGACTGTTAAACAAAGCGCCGCAATTTCCTTTTCGGATGTCATCTTCATACCCTTCGCGGATCGTCGGACCTGTTGAGCCCCAGTCTGTGGTGAACAAGGTCATCTGGCCGATTTTTTCGTCCAGGGTCATGAGGGCAAGGACGCTGTCTACCTGGCTTTGGTATTTATCTCCTGTTGCCTCCTTGCTCACCTTTCTGGTACAACTTCCAATCACCAGGATGCACAGAATGATTGGGAATATTCGATTGATCATGTTTGTGTTTTTTCGTTTCTTTTTTATTCCCGGAATTAAAATCCCAGGCTGCTTCATCCTCGGCTTAAAAGCCGTGGCAATTCAATCTTTTATTGACTTCGCTGTCAATGGACTCACTATATATTGTTTTTATGCAATTTGATCACACATATTGGTCGCCTCACATCTGACGACTCACGTCTTTCACCGTGGGCTGCACCCACGGCTATCATATCTCAGCCTTTCAGGCCTTTTGATTTCATTTTTCACTCTTCATTTTTCATTCTTCATTTGTTTATCGCGCAACAACACAACGACGCATAATCACACTCCTCAAAAATAAGCTCGCGCAAAGAAGCAAAGCCGCAAAGCCGCAACGTTTTGATGCTGCTACCTTGTTGCTTTCCGTTCACTTTTCACTCTTCACTTTTCATTCTTCAATTGTTCGAGCCATCCTCCCTTAAACCCTGCCTTTTTTAATCCAGCTAGTATATACGGATTCTTCTTCATCACTTCCCAGATGATACCACTTTGGTGATTGGCGATCATGAGTAAGATCGGACCCTGGTCGATTCCGAGAAAATCAATATCAAACCAACCCTTCGGATTTTTTTCATCTACATAGGTGAGGTTGAATGCATCTTTAAATCCATACTCACCGACAAGATCCGCATAGTATGTATTCCACATGTAGCTTAATGTACTGTCTGATATCTCTGGAGTAAATGGATAAGAACCTCCTGCAGCCGTGGGTGCAATCGTCCCATCATCCACTACCTGTACACTGGCAGCGCCTCTTGCTCTATAATCATAGAAAGTCCATTCTTTGCCATCAACTTTCATCTTTTTACTGGCTGGTCCATCACAGGCTGTGAGTCCCCAGCACCATTCGCCATACCCTTTGGCACCAAGTGGATTGGTCATGCAATAATTTCTGTTGGACAAAGTCGCTCTACGACTGTTTTCAAAATAATCAATGCCCTTCGCGCGCATATAATCATCTTGTATGCCCCTGAAATCAATCCACACATGACTATACTGGTGTCCAAACAATGGATCAAACTGCACATTCTCCTGGCCATAAAACGTATCCCATGGATAGGTCGAACACCAAGTCTCCCATGCATTGGAATCAATCGGGTGTGTAGGTGAGCCCATCGCCATGATGATCAGGACCATTGCTTCATTGTATCCTTTCCATTGTGCAGGAATAAAACCCTGATCCGGGTTGTTACTGGATGCTGCCTCAGGATGATAGCCCATCGACATCGTCTCCTTATCATTCATCATCCAGTCCCATTCCACTCTCCTGTAGAGATCATCTGCTGTTTTGCGGATAGCTTTCTCCGTTTCTGTATTCTTGTCGAAATACGACATCGCTGATAATATTCCAGCCATCAAAAGACCTGTATCAATAGAGGACAACTCCACGTTTTTAAAACGGGTGGCTTTATCGAGGGTCAGAAAGTGATAGAAGAATCCTTTAAAGCCGGATACATTAGTTTCTTCAGGTCCCTGCGGCAGGTTCCAGAGAACTTGTAATAATTTTAAGGTACGTTCAGCAGCTGCTTCGAGTGTGACATACTTTTTTTCAACTCCGACGATGT